>JAJHQT010000117.1 GCA_020833205.1 Pyrobaculum sp. | reverse complement strand
GGGGCGAGGTAGTTCACGGCGCTCTCGACGTCGAAACCCTCTTCTATCTTCTTGAGCACCTCCTGTTCCAGCCACTTCGGCGCGTCTTCAATGCCTATGATCTTCTTCACTGTTTTCTCGATCATTTCTCCATCACGACTTTAATACTCCTTTAATAAGCTTATCCATGGAATTAGCCATCGTGGGCAACATGGCGCCGCCTCTGGCCACGCCCTCGCCGTATCTCGTGGCTGGGGGGTTTAGAATCGTGGAGTTGGCGGCTCTCGCCTTCTGTGAAGATGGTAGAGCGACGATTTACGTGGAAGAGGCCGTGGACCTCCCCCAGATTCTTGAGGAGTGTCGTTTTGAGATCCGCCGAGGCGTGCCGCCAGATGTCCCCAAGATAGAGGCCGGTTGCGTCCCCTATCTTTTAAAAAGCAAGCATCTAAGGTGCGGCAGAGGCGAGCTGAAGCTAGGAAAGGAGGAGGAACTCGTGGTTGAGCCTCTCGTTACCGTCGCAGACCTAATTCAGCACAACGCCGAGATTATGAGAGAGACGTTGTCTAGATTGAGGGAGCTAGGCGTAGAGCTTGTAAAAGGTGAGGTAAGGGGTGTGGTGAAGGGCGAGGCGTATATCCGCGGTAAGGTCTATGAATACACCTACGTAGAGGGGCCCGTCGTCGTTGGGCCCAACTCCGCCGTGCTTCCGTTCACCTACGTACGCCCCGGCACGGTTCTTTACTTTGACGCAAAGGCGCGAGACGAGGTGAAAAACTCCGTGTTGGACGCCTACACGCGGAAGCAACATGGGGGGTACCTCGGCGACTCCTACGTGGCGCCGTTTGTGAACTTCGGGGCAGACACAACGGTCTCCAACTTGAAGAACACCCTCGGCGCCATAAGGCCGTCTTATGCAACTAAGAGCTATAAGAAACTTGGGCCTGTAATTGGCGAATTCGTGAAGACCGCCATAGGGACGTTGATATACGGCGGGAGGTACGTCGGCCCCCTCACGCATCTCTACGGCGTCGTGGATAGTGACGTGCCGCCGCTGTCCATATACAAATGGGGCAAAATAACGCCGATGGACAGAGAGAAGGCGGAGGAATACATACGACGCGACTTAGCCCAGTTCGGCAGAGAGGATCTCCAGAGATACTACGTAGAGCGGCTACTCCAGAAGCCTCTGTTTTAAGTACTCGCGTTCCGCCTGCTGGAGGCGTTCTGTCAACGCGTTGAGGTCTGCCCCGTCTACCTCTCGCAACACCTCCTCCACTGCCTCTATGGGCAACCGCGACGCTAGGGCGTATAGGCCGGCCCAGCCATACCTCCTCAAGACCTCAGCCGTCTGTCTAACCTCCTCCTGGCCTCTCTTTACCTCTCTGTCTAAGTTATCGCTTCTGACAGTTCGCACAACTCCGATACGCACGCCGCCGCAACGGGGGCACCGCAACTCTGTCACCTCTCCTACGCGGATTAAGCCATACCATCCGCAGTCTAGACAGGCCGCCAACATCGTGTAGTTGAGCAGGCGGGCCTTTGTGCTGTCTAAGACGAGCTTCCTCAGCCTCTCCGGCGGGATTATCTCAAGCCGGTGAGACAGCTTCTCATATAGGACCTCGCCAAGGTAGGTGGGTCCCTCTGCATAGGTCACCGCGATCTCGCCGTTTTTTATCCGCTGAATTACGTCAACTGTGTGGTTCAAGTCGAGCTCTCTCTCTAGCGTCTCTTTTAAAGCCTCGTCAAAGACCGGCGTGCCGCTGAAGGCCTCCACCAGCTTAGACATGCTCACGCTGTAGACGTCCGCCTCTTTGTCCACGGCGCCCATTCTTTTGGCAACGTGGAGAATCCTCCGCTTAAAGGAGCCAGACTTCACCAACGCCGATTTTATCAACTCAGCTATCTCCCGCACATCCAAGGCAACCAATCGGCGCAGTTGTTCGCCTACGAGCTCTGCGGGAAGAGGCTCCGACGATTGGATAATTATCCCGTAGGGGTCTTGATGTACTCCCACAGGTTTTTCAAGCGTCCTTATGAGGAGCTCCCCCAACAACTTCCCTAAGGTGCGGTTGACTTGTGTGCCAAACGCTGCGTGGACTATCACCACGTTGTCCCTAAACTGCTCAAGCACGATGGTTCTGTCGTCCGGCACCGGGCCCGTGTGTTTAGAAAGCTCCTCTACCACGAATTTGACGGTCTCCTCGCTTACGCCGTATTCCTGCGCAATCGTGCTGGGCTCTTTACCGCTCTTTATCTCTCTACGGAGAACGCCCACTTGCTGAGCCACCTCGAAGGGGACTGGGATCTCTTCGCCGACCCAACTCGGTATAGCGCCAGTGGGGTCGGAGACCTCCACAACTTTTAGACTTCTTTCCTCTACCCCAGTGATGAGCCACGGCCTCCCGCGGAAGATGAACTTAACGCCGGGGGTGCCGTACTCCGCCACAAAGGACTCGTCGAGAGTGCCGACGAGCTCTCCGGTGGTTGCGTTGATAACTGCGTACTGTCTCTCGTCGGGAATCATAGAAAGAGTCTCGTAGAAATAGCGGTAAAAGCCCCTGCCCCTAGGCCGCGCCACAGTGTCGCTATCTTCGAAATACATCGCCAGCCTGGGGTAGAGGTCTTGCATAAACTTAACCACCCGTCTAAGCTCGTCGAGGGTCAAGTCTCTGTAGGGGTACGCCCTCTTTATGACGTTGTAGAGCTCCTCAAGCTTCCACCGCGGCTTGAGCAACAGAAAGGCGACTATTTGGTTTACCAACACGTCGTAGGGCTTGTGGGGGATCTCCGTGGGCTCTACCAAGCCCTCCCGCGCCCGCTTCACTATCACCATGGCCTCCATGACGTCGTTTACATCTTCGCCTATTATGACGCC
>JAJHQT010000116.1 GCA_020833205.1 Pyrobaculum sp. | reverse complement strand
AGGGAGCTGGCCAAGGCGCTGGGAAGAGCTAGCAGTTAAGCCTCTCCAAGTCGCCCGGCGTATCCACGTCCACGAGGATTCCGGGGTCGTCCACCTCCACCACCTCCACCGGCACCCGGCCAAAGAGTGCCCTAAGCCCCACGTCGCCCTCCAGCGCGAGAGCCAGGGGGTACGTGTCTCTACAAGAGGCCGCGGGGTTGCCCCTTGCCCCTCTATAAGTGGGCACGATGAGCCCGCCCTTGCAACGTCCGGCCACCGCCGCGACGGTAGACGGCTTTACGCAGGGCATGTCGCCCAGCATCCACACAACACATTTTTTATCTAAAAGCGCCGCCACGGCGGCTTTAACGCTCGTGGAGAGGCCGAGGCGCCACCAGGGGTTGTAGATGACGCCGTATACCTCGCCTGCCGCCTGCGCCACCTCCCACCTCGCCGCCACGAGGTAGACCTCCAAGCCGCCCCGCCGCAGGGTCTCCGCGGCCCACCACACAAGCGGCTTCCCCCTGTATCTGAAAAGGAGCTTGTCACTGCCGAAGCGCGTGGAGCCGCCGGCGGCTAAGACAACGCCGACGCAACTCACCTCAGGAGCCGCCAGACGTCTTCGGGGGTGATGGGCGTCTTGTCTATCCTCACGCCGGGCTTAAGCTTGCGTATGGCGTCCTCCACCGCCATGACGACGGCGGGCGTCGAGGCGATGGTGGCGGCTTCGCCGATGCCCTTGGTACCGGTGGGGTGTTTCGACGGGTGGGGCTCCTCTGCGAAGTAGACCTCGTACCTCGGCGCCTCGGCGGCCGTGGGCACGTAGTAAAACGCGAGGTTCGGCGTGAGGAGGTTACCGCTTTCGTCGTATACGGCCTCCTCATACAGCGCCTGGGCTATGCCTTGTAGGGCGCCCCCGATGGCCTGCCCAGCCGCTAGCAACGGGTTCACCACGACGCCGACGTCGTCGTATGACCTATACAAGAGAGGCCTCACGAAGCCGGTTTCTGGGTCCAGCTCAACCGCCGCGACGTGAACGCCAAATGGGAACGTGGCGTCTGCGCGGTATATGGCCTCGACGGTGAGTTGCGCCTCGGCTTTGCCTCTGTACACCGCCTTGACCACCTCCTCTATGGTCACGCTGTTTCCGCCGCACTGGAAGATCCCCCCGCTGTATACGGGCCTGCAACCCAGAAGCTTCTCGGCTGCCTTGGCCAGCTCCTCCTTCAGTCTCCGGGCCGCTAATATGGCCGCCGAGCCTCCTGCCGTTATTGATCGGCTACCCATGGTCCCGATGCCGTCGCCGACGTAGGCCGTGTCGCCCCAGAACACCTTTATCCTCTCCATGGGGACCTCCAGCTCGTCCGCCAGCACTTGCGCCAGGGCTGTGGCTAGGCCCTGGCCGTGGGGCGTCAAGGCGGTGCAGAGCGTGAGGCTCCCGTCTCTTTCGGCCCTCAACACGGCGGTTTCGTAGCCGAAGGTGGTGATCTCGACGTAGACGGAAAACCCGACGCCTATTATGCGCCCCCTCTTCGCCTCCTCGTCTGCCCACCTCTTTAAGTCGCGGTAGCCCAGCCTCTCAAGCCCCCTCTCAAAGGTGGCGACGTAGTCGCCAGTGTCGTACGTAATGCCGAAGACGTTTCTATGGGGCAGTTGCTTAATTAGGTTCCGCCTCCTCATCTCCACCCTATCCATCCCCAGCACGTCGGCCACGTGGTCCATGATCCGCTCTATGAAGAGCGTGGCCTCGGGCCTGCCTGCCCCCCTGTAGGCGCTTAGAGGCGTCTTGTTGGTGAGCACCGCCACCGCCCGCACCCTGCCGTGTCTAATGTCGTAAGGCCCCGGAAGCATCTGCGCCGCCGTGTCCACCAGCCCCTCGCCCCAGTAGTAGGCGCCGGCGTCGGCGTACACAGTGCCGGTCACCGCCAGCATCCTCCCGTCGCGGGAGGCGCCTACCTTATACTCAAGCGTCAAGGCCCTCCCGTGGGTGGTGGCCTTGAAGTCCTCGCTCCTGGCGGCCACCCATTTGACAGGCGCCTTGAGCCTATAGGCGGCCGCCGCCACCCAGACCTCCTCCGGGTACACCAAAAGCTTCGAGCCAAAGGCGCCGCCGACGAAGGGCTGAATCGCCCTCACCCTGGACAGCGGGAGGCCCAGGGCCTTGGCCACCTCCTTCCTCACGTCGAACGGGACCTGGGTGGAGCTCCATATCGTGAGCACGTCGCCGTCGTAAGCCGCCACGACGCCCCGCGGCTCCATGGCGGAGGGTATGATGCGTTTTATGACAAACCTTCCCTCCACCACGACGTCGGCCTCCTTCAAGGCGCGGTCGGGGTCGCCGCCTTCGTACACCTTTTCGTGCACCACGTTGCTACCGAGGCTTTCGTCGACCGGCGGGGCCTCCGGCCTCAAGGCATCGTATATGTCCAACACAGCGGGGAGAGGCTCGTAGTCCACAGCCACCTTCTCCAGAGCGTCGTATAGGACGTACCTATCCCGTGCCACCACCATGGCAACGGCCTCGCCTTGGTACCTCACCTTGCCGCCCGGCGCGAAGCTAAAAGGCTCCCCGTCGCTGGGGCCGAACGCCGCCACGACGCCCGGCATCTTTAACGCGTCTGAGAAATCCACCTTGAGGACCCTGGCGTGGGCATACGGCGACCTGACGAAGCCGGCGTACAACATGCCGGGGAGCTCCACGTCGTCGACGTAGGCGGCCTTGCCCCGCAGGATCAACTCGTCCTCAACCCTGGGGATGGGCCTGCCGACGTACTTCATAGCCCAGCCACCTCCTTCACCGCATCTACTATATTCTGATACCCAGTGCAGCGGCACAACACGCCGCTGAGCCCCTCCACCACCTCCTCCTCGCTCTTCACGCCCCGCCT
>JAJHQT010000018.1 GCA_020833205.1 Pyrobaculum sp. | reverse complement strand
AAGCCCCCTTCAAACTCGTAATCCTCGACGAAGCAGACAACATGACCAGCGACGCACAACAAGCGCTGAGGCGCATAATGGAAATATACGCACAAAACACAAGATTCATACTACTAGCAAACTACGTAAGCGGCATTATTGAGCCTATCCAATCCCGCGTGGTTATGTTTAGATTTAATCCTCTCCCAAGAGATGCCGTAATTGCGAGGCTGAGATACATCGCAGAGAACGAGGGTGTTAAGATCACAGACGACGCGCTGGAAGCCATCTACGAGTTTACTCAAGGCGATATGAGACGGGCGATAAACGCCCTTCAGATCGCCGCGGCTGTGAATAAAGAGGTAACTGAGGAGGTGGCGGCCAAGGCTCTTGGCATGGTAAGCCCTAGGCTGATACGTGAAGCCCTTCACGAGGCTGTTAAGGGCAGTTTCGCGAAGGCGATCACGCAGATCTATGGCTTTGTGGTAGACGGAGGCGTCGGAGAGCTGGAGATTATAAAACAAATCCACCGCGAGGTGCTGAAGCTAGACGTGCCTGAATACGTGAAGCCCGACCTTGCGTATATAATTGCCGAGGCACATTACGCCACATTGCGGGGAGCCAGGGGACTTATACAGATATACGGCGCGCTTGCAAAGATCAGGCAGCTTCTAAAGGCGGGACCTTAGCCGATAAGTTGTTTTTAAGATAAACGAAAAGTTTATATAGATAAGAAGAGTTTAAATACTCGCCATGTCGTCGGGCAACCCCCCCTCTTCAGGAAAGCCGCTGAAGCTCCGCATCAATAGGGATAGTGAGGGGTATTTAAGCCTTGTTACCGACACAGGCGAGGTTTACCGATGCCCAATTTGCGGCAATGACAGATTCGTCTATAACTACGAAAGAGGAGAGGTCGTCTGCATAGTCTGCGGCGCGGTGGTGCAAGAGCAGCTTCTCGACCTAGGACCAGAATGGAGGGCGTTCACCTCCGAAGAAAAGGGCCAGAGAGCCCGCACCGGTGCGCCTCTCACTCGTTTGATCTCTGAGGCGCTTACCACAGTGATAGACTGGAGAGATAAAGACGTGTCTGGCAGAGAGCTAGACATAAAGCGGAAGCTTGAAGTAATTAGGCTGAGGAAATGGCAGACAAGAGCTCGCGTCCAGACGTCTCACGAGAGAAACTTCATCCAAGCGGCTCAAGAACTGGAGAGGTTGAGAAGCGCCATGGGCATACCCAGGCCTTGCATAGAGCAGGCTCTGGAGATCTATAGGCAGGCGCTAGAGAAAGAGCTCGTGAGAGGTAGGTCTGTAGAGGCCATGGCCGCCGCCGCGCTTTATATGGCCTGCCGTATGATGAAAATGCCGAGACCTCTCGACGAGCTGGTGAGATATACAAAGGCGTCTAGGAGAGAGGTGGCTCGTTGCTATCGTTTACTCCTTCGTGAGCTTAACGTCAAGGTCCCAATAAGCGACCCAGTTCTCTACATATCTAGAATTGCAGAGCAGCTGAAGCTCAGCGGCGAAGTGGTGAAGACCGCAATTGAGATATTACAGAAGGCAAAAAAGGCGGGAATAACTGCTGGAAAAGATCCAGCTGGATTAGCTGCCGCCGCTGTCTATATCGCGGCTTTAATGCACGGCGATAATAGAACTCAGAAAGATTTTGCAGTCGCCGCCGGCGTCACGGAGGTTACAGTCCGCAATAGGTATAAAGAGTTGGCAAAAGCTCTAAATATAAGGGTTCCAGTGAAGTAAGGTTTTAACTGGGGTTTTTTCTATCGTTGTGAAATTGACTGTTAAAGCGCCTAGTAGACCCTTTAATGGTGGCCACTTGGTCGTTGAGGCGGATAAATCCATTTTTACTATGGATGAGAAAGAATTAGTTATGTTGAAAAAGGTGTTAGATATGCTAATAACAATGGAGAAACAAAAATTAAAACCAGAAGGATTTAATATTTACATATCGACGACTGGCATCCACCTGTTGCCGCGTTGGTGCGGCGATATAAACGTCGCATTTTTTGGCGGATTAAAGGTGATTCCCGTGTCTAGAAGCGAGATAGAGGAGATGGTCGGAGAGGCATTAAAGGCTTTGCATCTATGAATTTAATACTTGAGTTTTTAGGCTCACTTATAATAGCGACAGTAGGTATCTATTTAACACAAAGAATACAACATGACTATAAATTAGTTAAGATTTTCAAGAATTACCCAATCCCATCAACGCTAAGAGTTGGTGGCATCATAGATTTAGAAAAATTATACATATTTATACAGAATTTTAAATATGAAATAGAAACACGAGGAAACGTTAATATTGAAACTAATGGACACATAGTTAAGATAGTCTCAGGACCTGGAGAGGTTGTTATAACCTTCGACGCTTGGGGGTATTTGGATTTCTACAGGATTCGGCGTAGTGTAAAAATAGTTATTTGATCATGTTTGTATTTGTCTAAATAACATTAGTATTTGTATATCCCAAATTATAAAAAACGTATATGAGACAATAAGAATAATAGAAATCAACGTAGCTGATAAAAGTAGTCCTATGGCATCGATTAAAAGTATGAGACTAACGAGCACGAATCCCACCTCTCCCTCTTGTACAATTCTTGTTATCACTGCAGATATGGCCATGAGGATGCAACTAACTAAAAGCACGGGGTCGAATCTCTGAGCCGAGAAGAACAAGATAAGAGATGCAAGGAGCTTAAACACAGCCACGGCGGCAAGGGCTCTATGCATCTACTGGTGGTAAAGCTATGGTAAATAAGTTTGCCGTAGGCTAAAATTTATAAATTAATCAATCCCCCGGTCTCAATGACTACGGCTCCCAAGCCGCTTGTGAAGGCCCCATCTAGCATAGCTAGTGGTGGCGTAGTTCGATGGAAGACTGGGAGAGGTTTCTCCACTGCGGAGTTAAAAGCAGTGGGTCTGAACGTCGAACAGGCGCGGCTTCTTGGCATACCGGTGGATGAGAGAAGAGATACCTCATGGCCGCAGAACGTAGAGGTGCTGAGAAAATGGCTTATTGACCTCCTCGAAGGAAGGGTCACGCCGCCCGAGCCCACGTTGCCCAAGGTCGTTAAGATAAAGCGCAAGAGAGGCAGAGCATTTAGAGGTCTCACCGCGGCAGGTAGAAAATCACGTGGCTTAACAACCACTAAATATAGAGAGACGCACAACTACAAGTTTAAGAAGAAGGCCAAGGAGAGAAGACTTAAGAAGAGACACGAGGCAACTAAAGGCCTTGGCAACGTGTTGCGGATATCTAGAATTATTAACGAAGAAAAGAAGTAACTACTTTAGTTGTCTAAGGTTCTCTATTAATTTCTCTAAGGTGAGATTTGTGACTGCAAGCGGTATGTAACTCCTCTTTGCGATTTCCACAGCTAAAGGATCTACCGTCTCTGGCTTAATGCCGTGAAGCACTACAACCGCAGGTTTTATGCTTAACACCGAAGACATAGACTTGATTGCCACCATCGGCGATCTACCTGTGGACACTTTAGTGAATATAGCCGCGCGTTGCGTCGTGCTTCCATAGAGTCTTACGTACTCAACAGGTGGGACTTCCAACACAAGCTTGACACTGTCAACCACAGTGTATCCGTGTATGTCGAGACCGGGAGGAGGACGTACAATAGTCTCTGCCTCTATGGCCTGGAGAAAGGTAGAGATAGGTACAGGTTCTGTAAACTCTCTCATATCAAGTACAGCAAGCCAGAACTTTTCCTTTAGAAGTTGTCTCTCAAGTAGGCTTATTACTAGGCTTCCCCGCTCGAGGTCTGTATCTATTAAGGCTTGTACAAATTTTTTAACAAAACGAGCACCTGGGAATTTTCTCCTCCCTGATTCGTAATCGCTTATTACACTGGGTGATGTGTTTAGCTTAGTTGCTATAGCAGTTTGGGTAAGTCCAAATATGAGTCTCCACTTCTTTATCGCCTCGCCTGGGTTGTCGGACATTATTATGTCGCCTGCTATATATATCCCAACATGTTGGTAACTCATTGTATGGCTGTTCTATCCTCAATTTAAATTTTTACGAGTTGTCGAAACTAGGCGTTTTTGTTTGGGTCTTGTTTAGCCATTTTGTTATTACGTCAGCGAGTTCGGTGTATTTTTTGAGTCCTTCTAGGTGGCGTCTGGTGTAGTCTATGCCGCCTTTGTTGTCTACTGCCGGTTCTTCGTTTGTTATGGCTTTGACTAGTGTCTTTATTTTCTTTAGTGTATTCGTCTCTGTTGCCGGAGGCGTCGGCGTGTGGTCGTGTAGTCCATAACGGCGTTGTCTTTGCTACGGCGGAAGTATGTCATCCTCCACGTTACTGGCGTTTTCTCGACTGTGTTTCTAGCGCTTATTTCTGCCTCTATCTCTATGTGAAGTTTGCTTTTTCCTAGCTCTTTTTCGTAGACACATCTCGCGGTCTTCTGCGGCGTAGTCGTGGACGGCGTAAGGCTGGACAAGCAGTAATGCCGCACGGCAGAGGAATGTGTTGAGGAAATACTAAGAGACTACAAGAGGGAGGTGGAGAGGCTTAGGGGGCCGCCTCCGCCTGACCCGGCGGAGGAGCTTCTGCAGGAGCACCCAGAGCTGGAGGCCTTCGGCGTTGATTGGGTGGGCGTGGGGTGTTGTCGCGAGGGATAGGCTGGTTGAAGTTGCGGGAGTTATGCGTAGATACCAGTGGATGGTGGGGGTGGTGAGGCAGAGGCCGATAAGCATCCTCCACTTATACGTGGTGGAGGTGTATGTAAGGACGGCTCTGAGGTGTGTCTCTCGCTTAACCCGCCTAAGGCATACTGTGCGCGGAACGACGCCGTGAAGGAGGCGAGACTGGAGCAAGCCTTCAACAGATATGAGACATACGAGGAGAAGATAAGGGTATACAAACCAAAAGGCCTACTGGCCTACGCCGCGGCGGCGAGGGAGTATGCAAGACTGCTCTAGCCCCTCTGAAGCCGCAAGTGTTAGACGATTTTTACGTCTCGCGTGAGGTCAACTCACAGGTGGCGGAGGCGGCGTGGTTGCGGATAGTCGTCGAGAGGTTTTGGCAAACACTACTTGTCGATAGAGAGGTGATAAGAGAGGGGGTATAAGATTTAAATTAGGGGTTTTCTAGTGGCGTGCTTAGTAGAGAGGAGTTGCTTGAAAGACTTCGTGAAGTGAATTCTCAAATCGACGAGATTCAGAGACAGATCGATGCGGTTACAAACGAAATAAATGCTCGGAAAGCCTTGTTAGAGGAGATCCGTAAACAACTTGCCGAAGTTAGGTCGCTTATCGACGGTAAACGTCAACAACTCCAGAAGACGAGAGAGTTGATAAGCTCGTTAGTCGAGAGGAAGAGCCAGATAATAAACCAAATTAGGACGCTAAGAAACGAGCTTATTCAAATCAATATAGCGTTGCAGAAGTATAGAGAAAAATTAGTTGTATATAGGAATCTGTTGTCGACTCTTAACGAATATGTGGGAGGCAAAGTCTTGGAGAAAGAGAAACTTAAACGTGTTATTGAGCAACTTGAGTACTTCTTCGAGACGTCGCCGACGAACCCCGAATGGGAACGCCAATTTATAAAGTACATTAGCCAAATAGAGAAAGAGCTTAACCTAGTCGACTCCATGGAGAAGATAAAGTCGCACATAGCAGAGCTTAAAAAGCAGGCCGATGAATACAAAAATAAACGTGAGGCCATACGTGGCGAAATTGCACGCCTTGTGCAGGATCTCACCGCTGTGAAGCAAGAGCTTTCACAGCTGAAGGCAGGTAGAGAGGAGATATACAAGGAGATTGCGAAGTTGAAAGAAAAGAGAGAGGAGTTGAAGAAGCGCCGTGAGGAGCTTAAGGCCGAGATTCTTCAACTGGCGTTAAAACGCAAAGAGTTGAGAGAGAAGAGGAGAGCTGTAGAAGAAGAGCTAGAGAAATATCAAGTGTTGTTGAAGGCATTAGATCTCTCGGAGAAGAGTAAGACGCGTGCCCAAGCCAAAGCGGCGGCTACGCAGAGTCTCAAGGAGAAGGCTGAGGTTCTCTTCAATAAGCTAATGAACGGCGAGAGACTGACCCATGAAGAGATAAAGATCTTGATAGAGGCTGGTTATCTGCCTGAGGAGTAGTGCGTATCTTGGTTTTATACGTCGATAGAGATGGAGACCTAAAGAGTCAGGGCCTAGAAACGCCGATTATAGGTAGAGACGAGGTGTTGAGAGCTGGAATTAAGTACATCTTGGAGAATCCGGATGACTCAGATGCAAACGCCGTGTTTGCCGCCGTCAAGATATACGACAAGTTGGTTGCAGAATATGGGCCGGAGAGCGTAAATGTAGCTGTTGTGAGTGGGTCTGCAGATCCTGCGGTGGCAGATTTTGCAGTATTGAAGGAACTAAGCCAGGTGCTTTCGGTTTTTGACGCAGATGCTGTGTACTTCGTATCTGACGGACCTAGCGACGAGGCGGCGATTCCGGCGATTCAGACAAAGAGACCTGTCGTCTCTGTGTATAGAGTAGTTGTAAAACAAGCAAGAGGGGTCGAGGAGACTGTAACATTATTCCGGCACTATCTCAACAAGGCGGTGCGAGATCCAGAGTATAGGCGGTATACTGTTGGCGTGCCTGCTCTTCTAGCATTTATATTTTTATTAGGAGTTGTTTTCAATCAAGTAGTTGTATGGCAAATTTTAAATGTTTCATTTCTATTTTTTGCGTTTTTTGTTATGTTATATGGATTTGGTATATACGATTTCTTGAGAGAAATATTGAAGAAATTTGAAATAACGTTTATAATTACTATAATATCTCTATTTGTACTTGTTATATATATTGTTCAGTTAATACTTAAGGTGGATTTAATACCTTGGTATATTCCGCAACGTCTAGTCGTAGTCGCGGCGTCTACGCTGCCATTTGTGTCATACGTGGTGGAGGGGTATTTCTCAACGAAAAAAGTCAGGTATGGAGGCGTAATAGCAGGCGGCGTATCCTTTTCTTTCTTTTACTTCTTATTGCCTGTGCTTTTAGAAAATAGAAATTTTGCAGAAATTCTTCTCGCCGTGGCTTACTTCTTGGCGTCCACCTTCGCCGTGACTCTGATAACTTATTTCGTGAGAATTTTAACACGGCGCAGAGGTGCTCTGTAGCGTAGAACTCAACCTACGTTTTCCATGTCTATCCATGGAGGAGGCCGCTGCCGTGGGGGAGGTGGGTGGCTGTAGAGCTGTGAGTTATGATGTACGACGTATGTTGTTTGAATGTCCATCATGTGAAGTGTTCAAGAGGTGCGCCCTTGTTAAGTCTGTTAATGGTGAGAAGATAAAGAAAGAGAGACCTATGATTGAGAGAAGTGTAAAGACGTTAGACGCCGTGACTGCCCGTCTAATGGTGAACCTGGCCCGTGTGGTGCAAGGCCACAGAGTGTGGGAACCGTTTGTGGGCACAGGCGCCGTGGCGCATGAGGTGGAGAGATTAGGCGGACACGTCGTTGGTGGAGATATAGACGAAAAGATGTTAAGAATAGCCAAGCGAAACATAGACGGCGACCTTGTCTTGTGGGATGCCCTCTACCCTCCCTTGAGAGGAGGCTTTGACGCAGTGGTGGGAGATCCACCGTATGGCCGGCTCTCTACGTCTTCGAGGGACGTAAGAGCTCTCCTTACGTCTTTTGTGGAGGCAGTATCTCTATATGTAAAGAGAGGGGGCTACGTGGTTTTTGCGTCGCCGGTGTATATCGACCTACCTTACTTCAGAAGTTGTATGATGTACCTACACGGGGGGCTTTACAGAGTGATCTATGTGGCGAAGTTCTAGTCAGGCGGAGGCGCCTCGTAGTACACTCTGCCTTTGTAGGTGCGTGGGGCTAGCCAGTCGATGAACTGTCTCACGTTGTTGGTCTTCACGGTGAAGGTGATGGGGCCCAGGGGCGACTCGCCGACTTCTGTGACAAAACTCACGACGCCCACGTAAGCCGCCTGTTTATTTATTGAAAAGATCACAGTATCTTCAGACACTATGCCCCGCGACACTATGCTTCTTGCGGCGTCTTGTATGCCTTGACGCCAGATGGCGCTACGTAGCTTTTCTAGACACCTAACCCCCTCGCATGTGGCCACCAGGACTGTGCCAGCGTCGCTTGACCTCTCTTGGATAGCCGTCGGCGTGAAGACGTTTTCTAAAGCTTTTAAGACCTTGTTGCGGTCTTCGGTGTATCTCACCTCTACAACAGCCTCAACCCTCATAGCAATCTGCTAATCTCTTTTTGAAGCTCCTCTATAGTTTTATCCTCGTTAACTAGTATATAGTCGGCACGCGCCAATAGATCTGCGAGCCCGAACCGCAACTCTCTAATGTCGCGCATTAAAAACTGAGAAAAGGTAACGGGATCGTCTACTCTGCCCCGGCCTACCAACCTCATGTATCTAGTCCTTCGCGAGGCTACTACATAGATCAGAAACACGTGGCTGAAAACCTCCTCCAGGGCCTCCACCTCCTCCAAGCCTCTTACCCCATCGATTACGATCTTTGCGCTGGTCTTCATGTTCTCTAAAAGTCCGTGGGCCACCGCCCTTCTTCCCTTTTCTAGTCTTAGAACTACTGCAGCCTTGTCAGGAGATGTGCCCGCCCTTTGCGCCTCAGCCCTAACTACGTCTCCTAGGCTGTAGTAGCTGTATCCATAGCTCTCTATGATTTTTGCGACAGTGGTTTTTCCCGATCCCGGCAACCCGGCCACCGCGACTACCCTCTGCATATAGAACAGGGCCTCTGGCAATTTAAACCTGCATCGCCTGTTTAAGAACCCTCTCTACTTCGCCGTATCCTCCATCCGTCTTTATGCCGTCTCTTGCCATGTGTGTAGTCACCGCGTAGATGCCCGACTCCTTCAAGGCGGTAAGCGCCTCTTTGAGGGTTGGACTTTTTCCATCTACTGCAAATTCTGGAAGTCTATAGAACCACGGGACGTGGATTGAGTACTCCGACTCTAGGAGTTGTAGAAACTCTCTATATGGCCCAAAAGTGGACATCTTATGGACAAAGAGAGGCTCTCCCAGAGGTCCTATCCAGAGGGGTCCCGACGTATGTAGATCTGGGAACTGCGTTATTCTTCTCTCCTTTCTGCGGTACGCGACGTAGCCGAGGTTGTTGTAGTTGTCGTCAGCGTCTCTGGCGCCCTTTATAGAGTAGACGCAGACTCTGAAGTAGTGCCTCTCCCAGTATGAGAAAAGCGGCTGGATATAGAAATCTTCGGAGGCAGCCACCCTAGCTATATAACCCAATAGATTTCTCAGCCCCACCTCGATGTAGAACGGGGTTTTCCTGATAACAGAGCCGTAGCGACGGAGACATTTCCTAGGATAACGCCCCACCAGCACTGCCGTGTCTGTGGCAGTTGCGCAGAGTAGCCCCTCCTCCTTAAGCGCCTTAAAGGCGGCGTGGAGGAACGGCGCCGGGGAGCCGAACGGGTCTATATCTACAACGTCGCATTTGTTTTTAAGTTTATAAAGTAAGACGTTTGCGTCTTCGTTGTAGACGTCAGCATCTACGCCATTTAGTTCTAAATTCTTCTTAATCAACTCAACAGCCTCTTTAGATATGTCGTTTAGAATAAGTTTTTCCACGGATCCGCTCTCTACGGCGTATCTAATTCCTCTCACGCCCGAGCCGCTTAACGGCTCGCAGACAGTCAACCCAGTGCCGTAGCTCCTCAACGCGAGGACAGATAGAGTTCTGTTTCGCTCCATTAAGGGGTTATAAAACACCGGCGCTGAGTATATTCCTCCGTACTTTTCCGGGTCTGGCACGTAAAACCTCACCGCGCCCTCCTGCCTTAGAAGTAGGTGGTTCACGTCTTGTCAACCTCTACGCCGAGGGCGTTGGCGAGTTCCACAGTTTTTTCATACTTATCTCTATTTGTTGAGATGAAGATGACGCGTTTCTCGATTTTTATAGCGTCGGGGTGGCTTTCCACAAGTCTATACGTCTCCTCTGCCATCTGCCTACTTCTTAGTTCCTCTTGAGTTATTTCGGGCCGTTTCCAGATGTCGACTTTACGTATCACATCGGCTCCAAACATCTGAATTAGCCTTTCAGCAATCCTCAGCGGCGCCTCGATCTCCCCCCGCTCGTAACGGTACACGGTCTCTCTGGTGACGCCCAACTCTTCCGCCACCGCGCCTAGGCTCATCTTTGCGCGTTCCCTCAGTTCTCTAAGCTTCTTTCCATCTATCATTGCAGTAACTGCGCCGCGGCTCACTCTATAAGTCGGCTCTTTTCCGTTTAAGACATCTGTAAATGTAGAAAGCGACATGAATACAACGTCGTCTTTTACATAAACCACGCCTCTTTTAAGTACTTGTCCTTTTACACCTGACACTACGCATATGCTTGACACGTCGGCGTATTTGCTGATCAGCTTCAGATCTTTTATAGCGCTGTTTGAGACGTCTTCCGCGTCGGTAGCCACCTTCATTAAGTATTTCTTCTCGTTGAACTTCGCCACTAGAGTATAGGCATAGGGCCTACTCACATCTATGAACAACTGCTCTCCCACGCTCCTAACAATATTAAGAGTGGCTTGTAGAAGCTTCTCCACTGAAATCTATATACGGCGGCTTTAAAAAAATTAAAACGGTCATATCTCTTGAGGGGTGACGAGTCCCGGCAAGGCCTATAGATGACGACGCATTTCATGCGCTGACTAAACTTATATTGGCGCAGTCTTCCTCTCTTTACGTGAGACGTGTTAGGCTTAGTAATAGAGAAGTTAGGGAGTTACGTGAAACTATTAAACTTATGGCGCCTGTTTTGGAGGGGGCCGACGTGGTGGAAATAGCGCAGGTGTCGGAGAAAGAACATCTTTACTTGATAGACAACGAGCCGCTTTTCCTTAAGACTGCCCATAAAGACGTGGGGGAGTACATAGTGCCGACGCTTTTCCTCATTCATAAGTCCCCAAAGGGAAGGCTACTTCCACAGTTCCCCAAAGCGGTCGTAGACGTGGGTGCCGTCAAGCACATTATCAACGGAGCCGATGTAATGCGGCCAGGCATAAAGGAGTTCACAGGCGACTTCAATAAAGGCGACGTGGTGTTTGTTGCCGACGAAAAGGGCCGCGTGATAGCCATTGCAGCTGCTCTCTATTCAAAACAAGAAATATTGCAAATGCAGAAGGGTAAAGTGTTGATAAATCTACATCACCTAGGCGACAAAATATGGCAGATATCCCTAGAGTTGGTCAAGGAAAAAACGTAACACCTCCCTAAAGGCGTCGTCGCATAGGCACTTCTTATACCTCCGCAAGCCGTCCAACGGCAGTTTCAGACCCAACCTCATGAGCCCGTTGGCGACCTGGGTGACGTTGTTGCCGCCGCCGACGGTCGCCGATTCGAAATCAATAATCACAGGTATGTTTCGCTCTACTAAAACATGTTTCTCAAGCCTAGACAACTCGTTATGAGAGATCCCGCCTCTGTCTAGTCTAAAGGCCTGGTTGAGGAGCTCTTCAACCAGGGCGCGTCTTCTCTCTGCAGTGGCGTCTCTCCACCACTTGTCTATGTGGACACCGTCTACGTAGCGGTAGGCCACTACGTCTCTACTGTATACATAGACCCTAGGCCCTACGTCCACCATATTGGCGAGATACAGCATCTGCCCCTCGGCGGCTAGGCTACTCCGCGTCGCATCTCCACGTCTAATTTTACAAGCTAACTCAACACGCCCTGTGGCAGGTTTGCACTTAAACACAACGCTGTTGGTGCCCTTCCCAACTACGCGTACCCCGTTTATGCACGTGTTGCCCCCCTCTAGGACTTCGAGCTGAAGCGAATTCAGCTGGCGGTATACCTCTACTACATGTTGCAGACCGCCCCCCAGCGTCAACAGAAGAAGCCTCAGCTCGTCCATAGGCTACTTCGTCTCTAAGCTTTTATACACCTGCTCCTCTGCGTGTGTGGAGAGGGACGTGGTGAAAAGAATTGCGCAGTTGGTAAGAGCAGGGGCCACGTTGACGTCCTACACTTGTCCGGTTTGCGGCACTGTGCTGGTTCGGCTCAAAACCGGCGAGCTGTATTGTGCCAATTGTGAACGAACGGTCGTCTTGGTTAAGTCTGACGAGGAGGCTCAACAGGCGCTGGAGGTGATACAACTACGGGAGGTGAGGAAGATAGTTTTTGACAAAATACTTCAACTGGGGAAAGAACTAGAAAAGTTGTCTGCCTCAGAGATGATAGACCATCTTAGATCTATATCATTGCTGTTGGATATATACGAACGCCTCAGCCGCGTTCATACAGAGGCGGCCAAGACACAGACTAAGTCTTCCTAGAGAGGTCGGCAATCTTACCTCTACGACTGCCTCAACTCCAATCGCAACTTCTAGCTACCTTCTGAAGCTCCTCCATTGGCGGCCCGCCTCCTCTAGCCACTTCACGATGGCGTCTGCTAGCTCGGCGTAGCGAGCGAAACCGTCTAGGTGCCACCTGCTGCACTTTTATTCTGCCGTCCTTCATGCGGTACATCTTCAGCTCCTTGCCCGTGAGGGCCTTAACCAGCGCCGAGAGGACCTCTCGGCGCCTGTCTCTCTGCCGCCGGGGGCGCCAGCGCTGACGTAGGCGAATTCCACAGCCGCGTTGATTCTGGCGTGTCCACTGTACGTTATCTCGTACTCGCTCCTTACGCCGTCCACCTCCGCCGCAATCCTAATCCTCAACAACTTCTTGCAGTCTTGTCTCTCCTCAAGCTTGGCACCTCTGCCTATTACTCTAGACAACTCACCGCCCGTAGAGGCTTCTTTCCACTCCCCCGCCTCGTCGTCCCCCCAGTTCAGCAAATAGGCGGGCCAGCAGTATGTGCGCCAGCGGCGAAAAGTGCGCGGCGTAGAAACTATAGAGGGTGTGGTTGCCCGCTAGATAAACCAGCCAATACCCGCCGTATGTTGAGAGGTAGAGGGCTGACACGTCGTCTCTTTTGTAGAGGGCGTATGCAAGCGCTACTAGGTAGGCGGGGGTCCCGCTGGCGTACACGTCGGGGTTTATGTAAATCGCGAAGCTGTTTTGCATAAACAACCAGTCGAGGGGCGTGGAGGCGGTGGGGCCCGGCGGTCTGGAAGTGGTGTGCCACGATATGGCTCCCAATATTTCGCGGGCCCATCTCTCAATCCCTAGATGCCCCGCTATGGGGATGTTTACAAGCAGAAAAATAGAGACCGCCATGAGGAGGACGGCGGCGAGCTCCC
>JAJHQT010000017.1 GCA_020833205.1 Pyrobaculum sp. | reverse complement strand
TATAAAAGACTTAAGGGCCATCGCCATATTTACACTCCTCACGGCGCTTTTAGCGTTTCTGCTCTCTTATCTCTTGCAGATGCCTGCCATTTCTCTAGGTCTCCTAGGCCTTTCTGTGGCGGCTGTGAAAATCGGAAAGGCTGGTAAACGCGTGGTGGAGAGAAAAATACGCATCTACAGATCTAGGCGGAGGCTGACAAAACTAGAGGAAGCTGTGAGAACGTTGCCCGACAACATTTTAGACGTCATTCCGGCGGGCTCTGTAAGGGCGATACATCCAAAAATCGTGGAGCTCATCTCCTTGATGAACGACGCCCACTCTAAAGGCTACTCGGTAGAGGAGCCCAGCTGGTTCAAAATAGTACGTCAATATCTGGCGTCAGTCGGCCCACGGTATGCCGCAGACAGGACAAAAGTACTGTCGGAATACGAAATTATGGATCTAGAGTAGCAGTTCGCTCCGTTATGTCGTTTGAGGTCTTGGCCAAAGACTTGGCCGGTAGAGTAGGGCGTCTCTATACCAAGAGCGGCGTCGTGGAGACGCCGGCGCTGTTCCCCGTGGTAGACCCTCGAAAGCAGGAGGTCCCTACGGAAGTAATAGGGCGATACTTTAGACAAGTCATCACAAATTCCTACTTCGTCTATAGGCTCGCAGGCGGCAGGTCTGTAGATGTGAAGAAGCTACTTGGCTGGGACGGCGTGGTTATGGCAGACTCAGGCGCCTACCAAATTCTGCGGTACGGAACAGTGGAGGTAGACCCCGACGAGATATTGTTGTACCAGTCCAGAATCGGAAGCGACATAGGCGTCATTCTCGACCTCCCCTTCGACTACGAGGAGCCTTATCACAGCGCCGTGGTTAAGGTAGAGGAGACTTTGAGACGGGCAAAGAGGGCGGCTACGCTTTTAGACAAACTGGATATGTTGGTCGTGGCGCCTATACAAGGCGCCCTTCACACAGACTTACTCATGCGGTCAACCCGCGAGCTGTCTAAACTTGGCTTCCACATATTTGCAATTGGGAGCCCCACCACGCTTCTCGAGGAGTATAGATTCGACCTGGTCCTTGGCGTAGTCGCCGAGGTCAAGGCCAACATGTCTCGAGAGGCGCCGCTTCATCTCTTCGGCGCTGGGCATCCGCTTATTCTGCCCTTCGCCGTGGCGCTGGGGGTCGACCTCTTCGACAGCGCGTCGTATATACTCTACGCCCGCGACGACCGCATAATCCTCAGAGACCGCACGTTGAGACTCGACGACGTGAAGACGGACTATCTCCCCTGTAGCACAAAGCTCTGCAACATCTCTGTAAAAGAGCTTAGAGAAATGCCGCGGCAAGAACGCGCCGTGCTCATAGCCGAGCACAACCTCGCCGTGTTGAGGGAGGAGCTCCTAGAGATAAAACAAAGAATCTACGAAGGCACCCTCTGGGAGTACCTAGAGATCAAAGCCAGGTCCCACCCCACGCTCTACAGATTTCTACAGACCCTCCGCCGATACCGCCGCCTCCTCGAGAACTTCGACCCAGAGACGCACCCAAGGCCACACGGCCTCCTCTTCTTCCACGACACAGCCTCCTCCCGGCCAGAGCCTCTGAGACACACGGCAAGGCTCATGGAAGTCGAGCCAGCGGCTAAGAAGGCCGTCGTGCTTAGAGTAGACGAGAAGCCCTACAACAGAAGTTGGCAGTACAGAGTGTTGAAAGACGTGGCTCGGGACTGCGTCCACGTGTTGTTTTTCGACCCCATATTCGGCGTCGTGCCGGAGGAGGTGGCGGAGGTTTACCCACTGTCTCAAAACGACTCAGAAGGCGAAAACGAGGAAAGCCGGGCATATGCCTACGAGTGGCTGAGCAGATACGACGTGGTGTACGTCTACAACGTAGATATTCCACTCGTCGCAAAGAAAGTCGTCAAGGCCGAGACGTTCGAAGAACTCGTTCAACTGGCTAGATGTACAGCTTAGAGACTTCCTCCCTCTTCGCCTGTTCCTCAAGCCGCCTACGCACCTCAGCAATTTCTCTCTCAAGCTCCTCGGCCAGCTGTCTCAAGCCGCTTACGTCAATCGGGAAGTTGAATAGGCGTGAGAAGAACTCGACGGCGACGCTGGCCGCGTAGGGATCCGCCGGCCTAGAGACGTCGGCGTACGGCAGTATCACCAACGCGGGAAAGTCCAACTCCTCCAAAAACGACGTCAAGTGGGCCAGGGGCCCCACTATCTGCAGTCCTTGTTCTAACACCTTCGCGTTACCGGTGGGCAAGCCGCTTCTCTTGTACGCAGAAGTATAGACTATACGCAACAAATCCTCATCTCTTCTAAGCCTACCGTCGAGCCCGCCGAAGAGAACCGCCGCCCTGAACTCGTTAGCAGCTATCCAAGACGCCAACGCCTTTGTGTAATCGTAAACCGCGGCTTCATGTATCCCGTAGTTGTTTACCACGCCCACCACCCTACCACACGAAAAAATCTCGTTTTGTAACAACAACCTCTCACCCTCTATCGATACCATAGGCGGCTCGCCTCTGTATCTAACCACTCCAACTACTTCGCAGTTCTTAGCGATATATTTAGTGGCCAAATGGCCGACGATGCCTATCCCAGCAAATCCAGTTATGAAGAGCTCATAATCCTCAACCGGCTTAAACACTCTAAACTCCACCTTCATAATTTGTCAAGAATCTCGTACACCTTAGTAAGTTTGTTTATCTCCTCGACGTTCTCTACATACTCCAGCTGGGTGCCACATACTGGACATACGCCGCCCCTATTGACCGCCTCGTCTAAAGTGTAACGCATAAAACAGTTGGGACAGACGTAGAAGGCGCCCTCGGTAAGGGATCTTATAAGCGAAGATATCTTCTCCTTAGCCACGCGGGCTCTGTTCTTAATCGCTTGCCGTATGATTTCGTCATCAACATACCACGTGTACTCAATCCTATAGTCCTCGGTGGTCCTCTTCTTGACCCCCACCAACCCATGCTTCATGAGATATTGCAGTATTCTTCTCGTCTCTGCAGTGGAGATATTCAGAAGAATCGCCACCCGGTCATCTGTGAGATCCTCCTTTCTCTCATGAAGCATATCCACAATCTTACGAGCTAATCTCCCGTATTCGGGACTGTCGAACTCAAAGGCAACAGCCTTCTCAACAAGGTACAGATATGCGTCCTTCACGTTGCTCATTTGCCACGTCTTTATATATACGTTATCCCGGCTTCTCTAACCTCCGCGCCTCTGCTCGGCACTGCGACGAACGTCACGTCGCCTATGCGTAACCCCCTTACGCCGTCTTTACCCACGACCTTAACTATGGCGTAGCCAGGCACTTTGAAGAACAAGACCGCCTTAAGGGTCTCGACGCCGAAACCCGTAAGCGCCGAGACGGGCACAAACCAGCTGAAATACCGCCCCAGTAGATCCCGTAGGCTCTTAACCTCCTCCATCCTTATTTTATCCACCTTATTGACTACGGGGATTATCCTATCTCTGTCTATCCCCACTTCTCTTAACGTCTCTACAGAGGTCTTCAGTTTCCGGGCTATCTCCTCCCGCGGCTCGGAGCCGTCTACGACGAGGAGTATTGTGTCGGCCTCTACGACCTCTTGCAACGTGGAGTGGAAGGATTCGATAAGCACCGGCGGGAGGTCGTCGATAAACCCTATGGTGTCTGTCACAACGACTCTCTTGCCCCACAAGTCCAGCGCTCTGCTGTATGTCTCCAACGTGGCGAAGGGTCTCCCATCTACAAACTTACTCTCGCTTACTAACCTATTGAAAAGCGTAGTCTTGCCTGCACTTGTGTAGCCCGTGATGACGACCTCGGGCACGCCGGCCTCCTTTCTCTTCGTTATGTGGCTCACCCTACTTCTTCGCACTTCCTCCAGTCTTCTCCTAATCGTAGAGATCCGCTTCACCATATGACGATAATACGCATCAATGACGTACTCGCCGGCGCCCATGAAACCTAGTTGCTCTCCCATTTTCGCCCGCCTCAGATACTCCTTAACCTTAGGAAGCTCGTACCGCAACTTGGCGAGTTCTATCTGAAGCTTAGACTCTGTGCTCCCAGCTCTTTTCTCAAATATAGTCAGTATCACCAACACTCTGTCGATAACTCTCCGTCTAAAAAGCCTCTCTAGGTTAAATACCTGAAGCGGCGACAGGCTGTGATACGCAACAAAGACGTCGAAGTCCCTCTCGGCAACTTCCCTCGCCTTACCAGCGCCTAGGTAAAATCTGGTGTCGGCTCTGCCGAACTGTGTTACTAAATCAACAACATCAAAGCCAGCTACCTCAACAAGAGAGATGAACTCCTCCAGTTTATAGGTTAAACTTGACGTTTTAGAGCCAACGTAAGCTAAAAGCGCTCTAGCTCTCACCTTCGTCTCTAATCTCCGCAACCTCGCCCAGCGTGAGGCCTCTCTCGAGCCTACCGCCACTTTTCGCCGCGCCCTCCTCAGCAACTTCTATCAACAGCCTCACGCCGAGGGTCTTCTCGAGTTTCTTGGCAAGTGCGTAGTCCGGCTGCAACTGGCCAGCCTCAATTCTCCTCAACACTGTCTCTTTGACGCCTAGCGCGGCCGCCAGCGCCTCTCTCGAAAGGCCTAAGTTCTCTCTAGCCTTTTTCACAACTTCGCCGAAGTTGTCCACAAGCTCGAGATGAAGAGGCGGCTGAGGCGGCGGGGCTGGCCTGGGCCTAGCCGCTGGTCTTTTCTGAGGCGCCGCCGGGGGCGGCCGCTGGACTACTCTCTTGCCGTATTGAGCCGCGCAACTTCTGCATACATACAACACGGCCTTGTCCACCTCAATAGGTATCGGCTCGCCCTCTATCGGTCTTCCACAGATTTCACAGTACACATACCTAAACCTCCATTTATTTAAAAGCTTAGTCACTCCCCTACGTGACCACTACTGTAATGAACGTAATTGCGTATATCTACGGACGGGCCACCGCTGAGAAGCTACGCGGACGTAAGATCGACGTAGAGTACAACAAATCCGGCAGGATTAGACGGATATATGTAGATGGGAAACTCGCGTTCGTCTTAAGAAACAACGATGGGTATCTCCTCCCCACGTTGTACGGCGCCACGTTTCTAGAGAGACGAGTTATCCTCGATTTCGAAGCTGTGGAGTATGTAAAAAATGGACGTAACGTCCCCGCCAAGTATGTAGTAACTACATCACAAGAAGTCAGGCCCTACGGAGAAGTCGCAGTGGTAGACCCCCACGGTTCTGTGGTAGCAGTGGGGAGACTTATGTACAGCACCAGGGAGCTCACCCTAAGAAGGGGGTACGCCGTGAGGGTTAGAGAATCCCTAAAAAAAGCTACCGAAGCGCAGAAAGAGCCTCGTCAATAGTCTTATATTCGCCAAGAAGCTCCAGGCCTCTATACACCTCTACCTTCTTCAACACGCACTGCTGAAGTATGTTCTGCGGCGTGACGCCGGGGAATACGCGGGACCACGGAGCAGGCTTGCCTTCTTCGTCTAAGGCTTTGATCTCTTTGTCTATGCCTACCCTGCCGCGGCATTTAGCAAAATACAACACGAAGCGTACCCCCCGGCTTCTCGAGGCCTCAATTAGTCGTTCAAACAGCTTCAGCATAGACGTTGCGTGGCAGTCTGATCTTCCTCACGAAGTAATACGTCACCGTGCCGTCGTTGCTTACAAGCGCCAACACCGCAGGCATCGACAGAGTCTCGGCCATATTTATAACGCTTAACAAAGTTTGAACCGTAACCTCCACGCCCTCCACCATGACGTAGAATAAATACTTGTCTTTTTTCTCAGCCACAAACATCTTATCCCCAAGCCTCTCCAGGATTTTGAACCCACGAGACTGGAGGTCTTTAAAGACCTGCTCGACAAGTACGTCTTCCACACGGTTAAGGCTCGGCGATTTTTTAAATTTACCCGCTCTGCATGTCGGAATTGCCGCGTAGGCTCTGTCTAGTTGGTTGTATATACAGGGAGGGGGTAGAGGGGCTGCCGAGGGGCGTGGCTGAGATAGAGTGGTAGGGCCGGCGCATTGCAGTGCCCCTGGAGGTGAGGAAAATACACGCAGAGGAAGACTGTGGCAAGTTACGCATATACGGCTGTTGTTGGCGGCGTGGAGGGCAAGCGGACAATGACCTTCTGCCGTTACAGTAAACAACGCCGTGTTGGGCTACACTATACTCAGCGTCAAGGCTCCCGGCGGCGAAGACGAAGGCGCAAAGAGAATAAAGGCGCCGGTAAAGGTGCTCACGGGCGAAGAACCCAACATAGATAACAACCACGAACGGGCCAAATACATGAGGCGCCGCCTAGAATGTCTGAAGAGGTACGCGGAGCTCGTTGCCGTCGTAGAGAAGTGGGAAAAGAGCGCCTAGTAATAAACACCAGAGAGGGTACTCGCCTAGGCGTTGGCTGATAAACTTTATATACAGCTCCCAGTAGTCGACCATGGCTTCGGACGTCAGCAAATGCTTCGCCACACTCGGCGCCACGTTACAAGACTCAATTGGTAGGCAGGTGCTTGTCAAGCTTAGAGATAGCCACGAAATCAGAGGCGTTCTCCGCGCGTTTGATCAACACGTCAACTTGTTGCTTGACGACGCCGAGGAGATCATTGACGGCAATGTACACAAACGCGGAACTATAGTTGTAAGAGGAGAGAACGTGCTCTTCATCTCGCCTGTGCCATGAAGGGAACCCCCTCGATGGGTAAACATAGCAAAGGAAAAACGCACATTAGGTGCCCACGCTGTGGACGCCATTCCTACAACGTCACTAAGAAATACTGCGCATCTTGCGGCTGGGGTAGAAGCAGACGTTGGAGAAGATATAATTGGGTTAAGTAATGTACGGTTAGTGGAGACGGCCCGTCATCGCTGAGTTGATGATGTTTAATCTGGGTTCTGACGCCTTAAATCTGTTAGTATCTATTGCGGCGCTCTACGTCATTGTGGACCCCGTTGGGAACATCCCCCTATTTACTGCAGTTACCGCGAGACTAGATCCTGCACATAGACGCAGGGTTCTTGTCCTTTCAGTCGCCTTAGCCGCCTTCATCTTGACGCTCTTCGCGGTGTTTGGCCTAGAGGTTTTCGGCTATTTCGGCGTTACTCTAGGCGACTTTATGATAGCCAGCGGAGTTATTCTTACGGTTTTCTCCTTGTTTTATCTCGTGAAGCCGTACGAGCAGGGCGTCGCCGCAGAGGGGGTGGAAGTGGCAGTTGTGCCGCTGGCGGTGCCCTTCTTGGCGGGGCCTGCCTCTATCTCTTACGTTCTTCTCCTCTCTAGAGAGACAGGTCTTTTTCATACTCTGGTAGTGATTGTAGTAGTGTCGCTTCTCACGCTAGCCACGTTGTTTGCCTCCGAACTGTTAACCAGAGTATTCGGCATCCTCGGAATCCGCGTCATGGAGAAAATGATGCTTATCTTAAGCGCGGCTATCGGCATCTCCCTAATTCGACGAGGGCTGTCTCAGTGGTTAAATCTTGGCTAAATATTTAAAATATACATAACCTGAGAGATACAATGTCGGTTAAGGTCAACATCCGCGGCCAAGCGGCCGCGCCTGGCTCTCTCGCCGATGTTCTTAAACATGTCAAGCTTAAGCTAGTCACCATCTCTGGCAAGGGCGGCGTTGGGAAGTCGCTTGTTACCACAGCCGTCGCCGTGGGCTTCGCCATGAGGGGGTACAAGGTGGGGATTCTCGACGGCGACGTCTACGGACCTACTGTCCCAAAGATGCTCGGCATTACGGACGCCACGCTCTATGTCGACCAGAAGAGCGGCAAGATAATCCCTGCGCAGGGGCCTTTTGGCATAAAGGTGGTCTCTATCGAATTCGCCCTGCCCAGCGACGACACGGCAGTTATATGGAGAGCCCCCTTGGTAAACCAAGCACTTCGCGACTTCATCGCACAGGTGGACTGGGGGCCTCTTGACGTATTTGTGGTCGATCTCCCGCCGGGTACAGGCGACGCACCGCTCACCATCGCGCAAAGTCTACAAGGAGGGCTAGACGGAAGCATTGTAGTCACAATTCCAACAGAAATCTCACGTAGGATTGTATTAAAGGCAATAGACTTTTCTAGAAAGCTTAACATCAAGGTAGCAGGCATAGTAGAAAATATGTGTTGCTTCAAATGTCCAGACGATGGAAAGGTATATCACATTTTCGGCAAAGACGCAGGTAGGAGAATAGCAGAAGCTGCCGGCGTGCCGTTTCTAGGGGGCATACCGATAGACCCCGAGTTCTCCCAGTACCTAGACTCAGGCAGGCTCCATGAATTCCTCACAAAAGATAGCGAAACGGCTAGAGCAGTTCTGTCTATAGTAGATAAGCTTGCAGAGATGTATAAAGACAAGTTGACGCAACAAACTCAGCCTAAGGAGGAGAAGCCTAAAAGGATATCTTTGTTAAAGCTTCCAGGCGAAGAAGAGGAAGAGAACTAGTCAAGGTTTTTTCTCGTAAACGCGTGCGGCAACAGCTCGCTGAGCCTTACCACGACGGTTTTCTTTCTGCTGGCCATCACTATAAGCGCGTCTGGGTTGAATTCTGCAATTACTTGTCTACACGCGCCGCAGGGCGGCGTGGGCTCCTCTGTGTCGGTATAGACCGCCACGACCTCAATATCCCTATCTCCTTCTGACACCGCTTTAAACACAGCCACGCGCTCGGCGCATATAGTCAGCCCGTAGGAGGCGTTCTCTATGTTGACGCCAGTGTATACTCTACCGCTTTTAGTCCTCACTGCGGCGGCTACTTTGAACTTTGAATAGGGGGCGTAGGCGTTGTTCAACACCGCCTTAGCTCTTTCGACCAATTCCTCCATGGGACTTAGTTTATATATGGATTTTAAGGACGCAACGCGTGGCGACCGCCGAGGAGGTGAGGAGAAGGATCGTGGAACACGGAGCCTCTACACGCGACAGAATTATTGAAAGCCTTCCACACAGCTACGCCCTGTTGGTGGAGCAGGTGAAGTCTATTTCGCGTACTTATAGAGACTTTGATACATACATAGCTAACCTCTCTAACATCAAGGGGCTAGACTTGCTGATAACGTATGTGATGCTCGTGGCTTTATTAAGTCAGCACAGGCCGCTTAGCGACTCGAACCTTAGAAACTTGGCATCGGCGTATGAGAAACATATCTACGACATCTTGTCGGCGTCAAAGCTACGCAAGGCACTAGAGGAAGTCGGCGTAGACAGAGACGTCGCCGACTCTGTTGTATCCGACCTCCTAAGGGCGCTCAACGTCGTAAATAATAAATACAAACTTCTTCACTTATGGATTGTTAAGCAGAAAAAAATAGCAGATTTTGAAAATGACATCCGGAGGATAATTTTCGGCGGCAGAGGCGGCAACAGGGTCGGCAGAGGCGTGAGATTATTTCTCCGTCTCTTTATCCACGAGACCAACATCCCCTTGGCGGCTAAGATAGCCTACGGCCAAGAACATCGGAAATACGTCCTCCACGGAGACATGTACACCGCCCTTGTGACATTACGATCAGGGGCATACGAAGACGTCCCTGCACTCTCAGCAGAAAGAGTCAAGGCCAGAGTCGCAAAAAGACTGCTTTGCGAAGCAAAAGGAGGCCAATGTCGCGACGTGGTGTTGCGTCTCGAATCTATACGAGGGCTTGTGAGGTATGTGGGTAAGATCAGCGGAGACCCCGTGCTTTTTGAGAGGGGGGCCTACGACATAGGCGTTAGGTACTGTAGAGAGTTGAAATGCGAACAATGTCCGCTGAGGGATGTCTGTAGGCGCCATGTCTTTATCAAGTTAAAATAGAAGGAACGTCGTATGTCTTACAAGCTGGTTATCAAGGTAAGCCTGCCACAGAAACGAGATCTCGAGATTGCGGAAGGCGAAGGACGTTGGTACAAATAAAAACAACAAGATTTTGCCCTCTATGTTGCTCAAGGATAAAGTCTCTATAGTAACTGCGGCAAGCAGAGGCATCGGCGCAGGTGTGGCCTCTGTCTTGGCGCGTGAGGGGTCTAGTTTGGTCATTGCGTCGCGAGACTTCGCCAGGCTGGAGAAGCTTGCAAAGGAGCTCGAGACGCGCCATGGGGTTTCTGTTATTCCCGTTCAAGCGGACATAACAAGGAGGGAAGACGTAAGGCGGATAGTAGACACGGCGGTCCGAAACTTCGGCAGAGTGGACGTGTTGGCTTATAACACGGGGCCGCCTAAGCCTGGCACCTTCATGGAGCTCTCCGAGGAAGATTGGGACTACGGCGTGAGGCTTCTTCTCATGAGCGCCGTGTGGATAACCAGAGACGTGTTGCCCTCCATGATCGAAAGGAGGCAGGGCCGTCTGATCTACATCACTTCGTCCACGTTGAAACAGCCGATTCCGACGCTTACACTCTCCAACGTCATAAGAATCTCTATAGCCGGTCTTGTGAAGACTCTGGCCTATCAGCTGGGGCCTTACAACATATTGGTGAACGGCATTATGCAGGGCTACGTGGATACTGAGCGCGTGAGAGAAGTGGCGGCTACCAGAGCGCAGAGAGAGGGACGTAGCGTCGAGGACGTGATTAGAGAAATAGAGAAGGAAATACCCCTGGGCAGGTTGGCGAAGCCCGAGGAGATCGGCGAATTAGTCGCCTTCCTAGCCTCCGATAAGGCGAGCTATATAACAGGCTCGTTAATTTTAATAGACGGCGGCCGGACGCTCTGCGTATAACGTCGTTACACACAAGTTGTTTGGTCACATATAGAGGTTTAACGATGCGAATACGTTTTCAACAATGTCTTTATATAACTTAAAGCCGTATTTTATTTCGAGGAACGACTTTCTAAACTTCGTTACTTCGCGCTTGACGGTGGCTGGGTCTTCGCCTCTCAGCACCCTTGCTATGAATCTTGCTATCTCCTGCATTTCGTCTCTGCCCATGCCGAAGCGTGTCATCTCCTGTACGCCCATTCTGATGCCGCTGGGCCTTAGCACGCTTTTGTCCCAGGGCAGGGCGTTCTTGTTGACTATGATGTTTGCCTCTTCGAGCAACGCCGCTACTTTGTCGCCGCCGCCGAACTTAGAGACGTCTACAGCCACTTGATGCGTCTTGGTGAAGCCTTGTCTCTCGGCGACCGGCGTGATCCCCTCTGCGGAGAGGGCCTCCGCAAGAGCCTTGGCGTTTTCCACCACTCTAGTTGCGTACTCTCTTCCGAAGGTCTCCATCTCCACCAACGTCACGTACGTCGCCGCATAGCGGTGTAGGTGGTAGTTGGAAGTGAATGTGGGGAACACCGCCTTTTGTATCTGCGCATTTACTTCGTCTCCCAACACGGTGGCTATAAGCCCGCCTTGGGGACCTGGGAAGGTTTTGTGAGTAGAGGTAGTGATTACGTGGGCCCCCTCTCTCAGGGGGTTTGGGAAGACGCCGCCTACTATAAGGCCGAAGACGTGTGCAGAGTCGTGAAGAACGTAGGCGCCTACTGTCTTTGTAATTTCTGCTATCTCCTTCACTGGGTGTGGGAATAGGTAGAGCGAGGCGCCTAGGATTATTAAGTTGGGCTTTTTCTCCTCTATTACTTTACGCGCCGCGTCCACATCCACGTTGAAGTTCTCCATATTCCATGGCAGATCGACGGCCTTGAGCCTAAGCGCCTTCAGTCCGCCGACTGTGTTGTGGCTGATGTGTCCGCCGTACTTAACAGGAAGCGATGCGACGACGCCGCCCTCGGGGACTAGGGCTAAGTAGGTCGCTAGGTTGGCAATCGTGCCGGAGATGGGCCTTACATCTACAAAACTTGCGCCTAGAACCTTGGCAAATCGCCTAGAGAGCGCGTCTTCTAACACGTCTACGAACTTTGTCCCTTGGTAGTACCGCTGGCCGACTGTGCCCTCTGCATACCTACCAGAAAGGTCGTTCAAATAGAGAAGCTCCGCAAGCGGCGACATCACGTTTTCGCTGGCTATTAAGTTTATAGTCTCTTGTCGCCTCCACACGTTGTGTCTAATCACAACGTCTATTATGTCGTTGACCTCCCGGGGAAGCATTGACTCAATAATTCTACGACTTAAATTTCTTCACTGTAACGATATCACCTTAATCCTCGTATGGGGGTACTGCCCCTCTTCGTCTTTTTCATATTTCTTAGTCATGTCCCAGACAGTTAAAAACGCAACCCCCGCCGCGAATAACGCCTCCGGAGCTGGAGGTACATCTCTTGCCTTCACAACTACGTACACTCTAAGTACGTCCAATACCTCTATGTCTATTTTGAAGTGTTGCACCGCAGGGCAGGGGCCTCCTACAAGCTCACAAAGTCTCTTGACGTTGAGCGCAGCCGCGGTCTGAGCCGCATAGAGCGGGTGGCCCTTGTCCACTGGCTTCTTGGCGAGTTCTAGGTTTCTCATCTCCATCTCGCCATATGCAGACGCCACGAGACCACCATGTCTCGTAAAAGACGTCTCTGTGTTTTGCGGCGGCGTGAGAGGCTGTGCCACGCCCTTACGTTTTACGTCTACTGAGAGATTCCTCAAGACAGAGGCGCCAGACGCCACGGCCCCCACCAACGCGCCAAAGAGGACGTCCATCTCAACCCCTGTCTGCCACTCAGTAAACCCCTCGACGTGGAATCTGCCGTCTCTGCAATAAGCAGAGGCGGAAAGAGGCAGTGGATGTAGAAACGGCAGGTAGCGATGTGCGTTGACCGCTGCACGTATTGCAGACGCAGTGTTGCATATGTCTATAGAAGCTTCGAGAGAGGCTCTCGCATATCTATAGACAGAAGGCTTCTGAGAGATGTCTACTATCATTGAAAACACCTATCCGCGTCCTCGTATAGCTTCCTCAGCTCTGACTGCGTCAACTTACGCCTCTCAGCCCTCAAAAGTAAGATCTTAGCCGCCAACAATCTGGCGTTTCTCTCGTCGAGCTCCTTCACCAGATGGCTCAACAATTCGGCACAGCTCTCTATAGGCGCGTCGATGTATTTCTCGAAGAGCTTCGCCTTCTTTATCTCCACCTCAACCCAGGAGTAATCTACCTGCGGCAAAGGCCATCTATGCCCACAGCGCTTACACACAAACTCGTCACTGGGAAGAAGCATGACGTCGCGCGAACCACATCTAGGGCAGGACACGATTTGGTAGATGACTGAGTTAATATGCTTTCAACAGCTGAGCCCCCGCTGTTCGATCCAATTCCGAAGCTTTACCCCGTAGACCCGCGGCGCTTGGGCGAGGTCTTGCACAGTACGAGAAC
>JAJHQT010000115.1 GCA_020833205.1 Pyrobaculum sp. | reverse complement strand
AGACCCTCAAGCTGTTGGCGAAGTTGCTTGAAAAGACCGGAGGCACTCTCGGCGATTTAATAAGAGAAGAGGAGAAAGCGGAAGAGCCGCAGAGAGTCGTGGCGTTGTTGAAAGGGATGAAGAGGCTGGAGGCCTATAGGTCCTCCCTCGGCGTGATATGTACATCGCATGTTGGCGCCTACGAGGCCGACGTGGCGTCGCTTCTGTTGTCCATCGGGTGTAGCGTCGCCCTGGTGGCTTCGCGGAAGGAAGACGGCGTACACGTGGTAATGAGGTCCCGCGGCTTCGATGTGGCTACATTAGCTAAGTCTCTGGGGACCGGCGGCGGCCACAAAGAGGCAGCAGTCGCCATAATACGCGAAAACGTCACAAAAAGTCAGCTACCTAGTCTCCTTAGGAGAATCGTAAAGCAAATAGACCCAGGCGCCGAGCCGCTAGTCCAATAAGCTAAGACTTCTTACCCTAAAATTGCATAAGGGACACGCGTATATATTCTCCACAACTCTACCTCTATACTTCCGAGAAAAGAATCTGTCTTGTCTATAGAGGCGCAGTACGCCTTTACCGCATTGCGGGCAGTTGTATTCTGTTTCAATCCCCGGGCCGAGTTTCTGCGGCCTCTCCACAAACGCGCGGCCGAGCGCATCTTCAAGGCTTGTCTCAAGCTCCACAGTACTCACCCCTAGTAGCTTTACGTCAAATTTAAGTCCGTACCACCTATGTGCCCTCTCTAGAAACGAGTTTATGTAATCCACAAGGACGTACGGTCTGTAAGACACAATTATCAACACGTCGAGCGAGTCTAGCTCCAACGTCTTATTGACGTCTTCTACGTCGTTGAACTCGGGGAACTCCTCTTTTGGGCACCATAGACCTAGTTTCAAGGACCCCACGGAGATTGTCAAGAAGTCGAGTCTCACACGTCTAGCCTCGAGGCCGCGTTCTTTGAGATACTCAACAACTACGTCGCATTCCACGGCCGCCAAAACGCTTAAGTATAAAAACACTTACAAAAGCCACCAAGTGCGTTGTCCAATGTTCCGCTCCACTGCAGACGGACTTAGATGTATCTTGTTGCCTCCTGAGGAGTGGCGCATAAGGAGGACCCAGCTAGAGAAGTACTGCAACAACGGCGGCAACGGCTGTCAGATATATGCGCAATATTTGGCGAAGAGGGGCACGAGATAAGGCATTATTTTTATACTGACCAATACGCAACTTCATGCTTTGTACATCACTAGTGGAGTGTCTAGAAACTCTAAAACCAAGACAAGTAATGGCTATCTCGTCGCCGCTGGGAGGTCTCGGAGTGCTCACCTTAGCTAGACAGGTCAAGTTGTCAGTCCTCACCTCAGGTCCCGTCTTTAACAAAATCGCGGCGCTGGAGGCCATAGACAACTACGGAGCTGAGGTAAGATACGCGCCACGTCTCCATACTTCTACATATAAGTTCATGGGAGAGAAGGAGTGCTGGGTAGCCGGACCCCCATTGGTGAGGACAGTGGCGGCGGGCAACTCCACTTCTCTTTCAGTGTACACCTGCGCCAAGGTAGAGGGGGTCGAGAAGTTGCTGACCAGCGGAAAGCCTCTCGACGCGCTCAGCTCAAAGGTCGTCGGCGGCGGCAGAGATGGCCGCGACTTCGACCTAGTGGTACAGCTAAGGTCTATACAGGTAAAGGGAGAAGACGAAGAGGAGATCGCAGACAAGATAATCCGTAGCGGCGTCTTCGGCGTCGACGACTTAGACGTAATTTCACAACAACTTTCACGTCTAGCATCCCGGTGGAGAAACAGATCTGCAATCTTGTTTAAAGATCCCTCCACCGGACTCGGCTTAACCATATCCATGGTGTACTACGGGCTGAAGGTCATAGCAGGCGGGCAGGACTGCGCCCGGGGGAGATGCATAAAGACGACCACTAAGTTGCTGGAGAGGACGCTTAGACTTGCCCCCTCGGCTACGGTGCATGAACAGTGGCGCACGGCTCTGAAGGAGCCGCAGATGAGAAGACGTATCGAAGAGTCGCCGTATATACCAGCCGTGTTTATGCTGACAGGTAGAGTAGATGTAGAACGCGAGGCGGAAGTTAAGATATACAAGCTTAGACAAGCCACTAGCTGACCTCCTCCCACGCGAGGCCGAGCTCAGTCGCGTATCTATACGCCTCCTGCATCTCCTTCTCAGTCACCCTCCGCCTAATTTCTTTGTATTTGTCCAACTTAACAACTAAGTAGTCGGGTCTGTATTGTTGCATTATGTTTACAAGCGCGTGGTTGCAGTTCTCCGCTAGCCACTTCAACACCGGCTTTGTACAACACTCCACGTGGCCTGGCAATACGAGGTGCCGCACAATTATGTCTTCTCTCCTTCTGCAGATGGCCAAGAAGCTTCTGGCGACGACCTCCCAATACCGCGGCGCCACTGAGTACTTCAAAGCACATTTGTCGTTACCGTATTTAAAGTCTGGGAGCCATATGTCCATCACGTGAAGAATCAGAGAGAGACCCTCCGGCGTTAGGTACATGTTGGAGTTCCACAGCTGAGGCACATTGACGCCTCTAGCTACCAGCATCTTGAGAGACTCCAAGATGTGGGGTATGTTCGGCGTGGGTTCGCCCCCCACCCAATTTATGTTGCGCGCCCCCTCTTCTCTTAGCCTGATCTGTATTGCGGCGAGCGCCTGGGGCGTCGTCTCTACGCCAGCTTCGGGATATTGTGAGATGTCCCAGTTTTGGCAGTAGACACAGCGGAAGTTGCAGCCAGAGAAAAACACAGTGCCTGAGGGTACCAGGGGCGCCTCTTCTCCTAGGTGGTGGAAGAAGCTTGCCACCCGCGGCTTGTGGTCCAGGAGGCAGGCCCCCCTCCTCGTCGTCCTGTCTACGCCGCACCGCCTTTCGCAAAGCATACAACGCCTAAG
>JAJHQT010000114.1 GCA_020833205.1 Pyrobaculum sp. | reverse complement strand
ACGCCCGACGGGTACCCGCCGAGGAGACTCGACGAGCTGGTAGAAGTCATAAAGAGAGAGGCGAGAAACGGAGTCGTGGTGGTCCACTGCGTCGGCGGCATGGGGAGGACGCCGACGACGCTCGCCGCCTACCTAATCGCCACCAAATGCATGAAAGCCGACGACGCGGTCAGGGCGGTGGAGGAGGTCAACCCCAACGTCTCGCTAACAGATCAGCAGTACTACGCATTGCTGGAGATAGAGGCTATGGCCCGCGATGTATGTAAATGAGATGCTTCATGGTGGGGGTCCTCGGCGTCGGCGGCGTGGGGAAGACTACATACATCTATCGCCTCGTAGGTGTGCCGATCCAGCCGAAGACCACCCTCAGGCCAGGTATGTACAGAACTACAATACGAGAAACGCCGGTCTGTATACTCGACGTGCCTGGCCACCGCGCCATCGAAGTTGCAGACGCGCTTGCCAGGGCGTGGCCATACTACCTAGACCTTGCCATATATATGTACGATGTGACAGACGCCTACACATTACAGAGCCTTCTAGACATAGAGCAACACCTTCGGAGCAAGGTGGTGAAGCCGTACTGCGGATGTGTAGTGGTAGGCAATAAAGTAGATTTGGCAAAAGAACGGCACACATTTATAACGGCAGAAGACGTGGCGGAAGCACCAGGGGCGCTTGGCGTCTTCTACATCTCCGCCCTAAAAGACCCCTACGACAAACTTATACAACCACTAAAAACAAGTCTCGAGGAGAGACATGCCAGATGCTCTTAGGAGCATACACAACGTGGCGAGATACGGCCTTACGTGGTGTACATCGCCACGGCCGACCTCATGAGGCTGGCAGAGCGAGACGGCGAAGTCAGAAGAACCGTGGCGCTTTATCTCGCCAGAAATGCAAGGAACGGCACGCCGGGGCAGAGGGAGCTCGCCGAAAAGCTCCTAAAAAGACATCCTCCATTTAATCGCCTCGCCGCCTTCTCGAAGCCGGCATTGTTGTGCGTTAGCCGATATTGAGCCGAAACGCCGAGCTTGGCCGGTACATGATGTACCAACGACGGCCGACATGCGGAATCAGCAAGCTACGCTGAGGACAACCAGAAGAGTCAAGTGGTGCGGGGGGTGGGATTTCTAGGCGGGCGCATCCCTGAACCCACGCAGGCCTACGCCACAGGGTCTTGAGCCCTGCCCCTTTGGCCTGGCTCGGGCACCCCCGCCAACTTCTTTCTATCAAGAAAGTTTTAAACTTTTCCCTCTAGGATTTCCGCCAGAGGCCGCATTTTGACTTTTGTCTCTTCCCATTCCCTCTCGGCCGTGGAGTCTGTCACAATGCCTGCGCCGGCCCAGAGGTAGGCGTATTCGTGTTCCACATATAGGCTTCTTATAACCACGGCGAAGTCGAGCATTTGTCTCGTGATTACGCCTATAGAGCCCGTAAAGGGGCCGCGGGGCTCCTCCAGCTGGCTTATCAGCTCAAGCGCCCGCGGCTTGGGCACGCCGGTCACTGTAGTCGTCGGGTTGAGGGCCAGCACCGCATCTATGGGCCTGTAGAGTTTATCAAGTCGACAGCGGATGTAGGAGACGAGGTGTTGGTAGTGGGTGTACTTCTCTACGCGCAACATGTCTACCACCTCCACGGTGCCCCAGCGGCAGACCCTGCCGAGGTCGTTGCGGACTGAATCCACCAGCATTACGTGTTCCGCCCTCTCCTTTACGCTGTTGATAAGCTCTTGCGTCAGCTCCTCGTCCTCCTCGGGCGTGGAGCCCCTCGGCCTGGTGCCGCCTATGGGGCCCGAGATGGCGTAGCCGTCCTCCACCCTCACCAAGGTCTCGGGGGAGGCGCCGACCACAGAGAGGTCTCCCAGATCTAGCAGGTAGTAGTACTTAGCCGAGACTCTCTTTTTCAACGCCTCGAGGATGGGCCAGACGTCGCCTGAAAATCGGTACCTCCTGTAGCGCGCAACCACAAGCTGGAAGACCTCCCCTTCTTCAAGAGACCTCTTGGCCGCTTGAACTCTTTTCTGGAAGATCTCAAACGGCTCCTCCCAATCCAGCCAGGCCTCCCAACGCCCCACAGCCCTCGGCGGATTGGTTGGCTCCCCCACTATAAACACAGACTTAGGCCACCCAGGCCTCGTTGGTAGCCTTAGAGGTCCGTCCCACGGAGAGACGGCGTCGAACGTAAACAAAGCAATGGCGACTTTGCCCCTCTCCACCTCTCTTATGGCTTGTTCTACGTCGTAGGTCACGCGGCCCTCTACTGCGACCTCTACGTCGACGCTCTTGAAGTACGCCGTAGGCACCAGATCTATATACGCCCCGTATATAAGCCGTGGGCTGTGTGTTGTACGGCCGGGAAGGGTACCACGCCCTCTTCCTAAAGCCGCTGGCGGAGTTGCTGGGCTGTAGATACGTGGCGTTGGAGTATCTAGAGCTGTACGACGCCTTCCTCAAAGGCGGCGGCGTGTTCTACGTAGAGGAGCCGTGGCTGTGGTCCCGGCCAACCCGTGCTCCCCCTCCGCCGTTTTCTCTGCCCAAGTGGGCAGAGTGGATGCGCGGGAGGATGTACCCCCTCCTCGGCAACGTGCACCTCTTCTTCACCGACGGGAGGTACAACTCGGCGTCTGAGGCCCCCTGCGGGCGCGTTGGGCTTTTGGCAAAGCGGGGCGAGCCGCTTGTTACAGACCTCTTCTTGCCCCTCTTCCTCGAAACTGGCGACGTGGTCAAGGCGTTGAGGACAGCCAAGGCGCTGTTTAGGTGCGGGTTGCCGAAAAGCAGAGACGAACTAGTCGAGGGCGTCAAGTCTGGAAGGTACGTCGCCGGCTACATATGGTCGGCGTGGACCCCGGGCCTGGAGGTGGAGCTGAGGCCGTACCCAGCCTTGGGGAAGGCCGTGTCGGGGTTCTGGGGCCTCGTGGGGCTGGACAGAGAGGTGCCGGCCTACGCCTACCCCCC
>JAJHQT010000113.1 GCA_020833205.1 Pyrobaculum sp. | reverse complement strand
CCTCGGCCACCATGATGTTGAACTCGCTGTCTCTGTACAGAATGGCAACCTTCTTAACTGTGGGATCCGTCTTCAACGCCATGTCCAACACCGGCACCATGTACTGACTGGCCACAGCCGCCACGCCGATCACGTATCTGAACCCCTGCTGGAAGATCCTGTCAGACGAGGCGCCCACAACCGCCATCAACACGCCGTATTTCTCCGCAATAGGCGACACGCCCAACGCGAGGTCAGAGCCGTAGGGGCTCAGGAGGAAGTGCACCTTATCCCTCGTGATGAGAGACTCCGTGAGGCTCTGGGCGAGCTCTAGTTTGGACTCGCTGTCTCTATACAGCAACTTCACCTTCACCTTCTTCCCTCCGCAGTCTACGCCACCTTTGTCGTTGATCCAGTTAACTACGGCAAGGGCACCCCACAGCGAGTACTGGGCCTCGGCGGCGTATCTGCCGGAAATGGGCATGGGCGTGCCGATCACAATCTCGTCGGGACACTTACCCACAGGTGGCTGGGTTGTTGTGGGTGGCTGGGTTGCGGTGGGGGTGGCCGGCAGAGGCGTCTGAGGAGTCTGGGCCGCGGTAGGTGTCTGAGCCGGAGAGGTCGGCGATGGAGACGTAGTCGGTACCGGCGATGTCGCGGTGGGAGCGCCGGCGGGAGGCTGAGTCGCCATCCAAGCAACCACACCCAACACAATCACAACTACAGCTACAATCACACCCCAGAGAGTTTTTGAACCAGCCATAGGGTAGGAGTTATTTAATTATTTAAACATTATCCATCATTATATATAATTATATACTAACCACAAAACAAGATACAGGATCTGAAATATCTTTGCCACAGTAAGTTTAAGATTTTGAATATTATTATTTTAATTTTTGGTTGTTTCTATGTGTTAATATAGTCTTCCAGTTACGTATTTTTCCGTAAGTTCGTGTCTTGGCTTTGTAAACACGTCCCTTGTCGGCCCCCACTCGACGATTTGACCCTTGTACAGGAAGGCCGCGTAGTCGCTTATCCGCGCCGCCTGCGGCGGGTAGTGGGTGACCAGCACAATAGTCATCTCCTTCTTTAGTTCCAGGAAAAGCGCCTCCACCTTCGCCGTGTTTTCCGGATCCAGGTTGGCGGTGGGCTCGTCGGCGAGCAGAACCTCCGGCTCGAAGGCGAGGGCCCTCGCGACGCAGAGCCTCTGCTGCTGGCCGCCGGACAGCTTGCCAGCCGGCGCCCTCAGCCTGTCCTTCACCTCGTCCCAGAGCTGGGCCTTCTCAAGCGCGGATCTGACCCGCTCAAAGAGCTCCCCCCTGCCCCTCACCAGGCGGTTGAGCTTTAGGCCGAGAGCCACGTTTTCAAAGATGGATAGGTTGGGGATGGGGTTGGGGATCTGGAAGATCATCTGGACCTTCCTCCTCAGCTCCAAGACGTTCACGTCGAAGATGTTCTGCCCGTCGAGATAGACCTCTCCGCTGACCTTGGCCTCGGGGTAGAGCTCTATAAGCCTGTTGAGGACCCTCAAGATGGTAGATTTGCCGCTTCCAGAGGGCCCCATGAGCGCCGTTATGCTCCGATCTGGTATAGACAGGTTAACCCCCGTTATGACCGGGAGCTCGCCGAAGGAGACGCGCAGATCCTTGAACTCGACCTTGGCCATGGTCAACCCCTAATGCGGGCAATTATAAATATTGTTAATATGATTGTAAGCAAGACGGCAGCTGCGCCATAGGCTGATACTATCTGGACTTCATATGGAGTCTGCGCCGCGTACCAAACCCAGAGCGGCACCGCACCTGTGGGGCCGGTGAAGGGTGCGTAGTAGAAGTTGCCGAAGGCGGTGAATAAAAGCGGCGCCGTCTCCCCCGCAATCTTTGCCGTCCCCAGCAACGCCGCGGTGAGGACAGCCCTGGAGACCGCCTTGCGCAGAACTACAAACAACGCGTTGAACTCCCGGCCGCCCGTGGCGTAAGCCGCCTCGCGTAGCGGCTGCTCTATGGAGGCGTAGGCGCTTGCCGTGACCAAAGCGACATAGGGTATCATTATAGTTGACAGAGCCGCGGCGCCTGCGTAGGCGTTAAAACCGTCTAGCGGACCTATAAATTGAGTGATCCATCCGCCCACCGGCGAGATGGCCTTGGAGAGCGGACCCAGCAGGTATCGGTTGAGGTCCTCCTTTGCGAGGCTCATCACGGCGTAGACGAAGAGGCCCACCACTATGGTGGGAAACTCCACCAAGACGTTTACCCCCGCCCTCGCGACGTTGGCGAACTTCTCTCTGCGCATCTCGCCGATGTAGACGCCCAGCGGAAATCCCACGGCGATGCCGAGGAGGGCGCCCAGCGCGGTCATGTACAACGTGCCCACGAGCATGGGCCCTATGCCGCCGCTCTCCTCGTAGGGGGTAGGCGGAAGCCCCGTGAGGAAGTGCCAGAGGCCGCCGAGTCTGTTGATGGCGTCTATACCCTTGATGTAGACGTCGCCTATTATTAAGAAAAGCGGCACCACGGCAGCCACGCCGAGGAGGGCGAAGAGCCCCAGCCCGAGCCAGTTAATCACCATCCGCACGGCGGTTATATCTTCCGCTTTTCGTTCGGCGGTCATATCTGCCCCCTCTGGATTATATATATCGCAACTGCGTTTATGGCTAGGCCGAACAAGGTGAGGAGCAACGCACCTGCAAACAACGCAGGTACCATGTACTGATACGAGGCGGCGTTGGGGAACTGAAGCGCTATGAGCGAGGAGATGGTTATGCCGCTTTCGAAGATGTTTGTGGTGAATCTGGAGAAGTTGCCCCCCACCACCATGGCCACCGCAACCGTCTCCCCCATGGCTCTGCCCAGGGCTAGGAAGAAGCCGCCTAGTATGTAGTTCTTGACGTACCTCAGCTTTATGAGCGCCGCCTCGAACCTCGTGGCCCCCACCGCATATATCGCCTCTTCGACAGGTTTGGGAACTAGGGCGTAGCCCTCTC
>JAJHQT010000112.1 GCA_020833205.1 Pyrobaculum sp. | reverse complement strand
GCATAGTGCTGATACCGCCCCTGCTTTGGCCCCAGCAGACCCAACCACCCGCCCCCCAGCCGCAACAGCAACAACAACCCGCCACAATGGGCGCCGCAGTCGCCGCGGCGCAACAAGGCGTGCGGTGCCCCCAGTGCGGCTACGTGAACCCGCCGGGGGCTAAGTTCTGCATCAACTGCGGCTACATGCTTGGGAAGAAGTGTCCTCAGTGCGGCCACATAAACCCGCCTGAGGCGAAGTTCTGCATGAACTGCGGAGCCAAGCTAGAATGACGCCGGGCGAAACCGCCGCGGCCATAGCGGCGCTGGCGGTGGGGATCTACTTAATAGCCGCCTCCCTAGGCGCAGTCCAGCTCGCCGTGAACCAGCTGGTGGGCCTCGCCGTCGGCGTCTTCGGAGCGGCCTACATACTCGCCGGGCGCACCAGGGAGTCTGCCTTCTGGGGCGGTATCTTGGCCATACTAGGCGTCGCCGTGGCCGCGGGTGGAGGGGCCTCGCCTTTGTTCATCTTAGGCGTGGTGCTTGTCTTCGTGGCGCTCTTCGCCCTACTGGCCGGCAGGAGATGACTCTCTACCTCGCCATAGGCGGAGGCGGAGACGTGGTGATGGCCGCCGCCCTCGCCGGCGACGAGGCGGTGGGCCAGATCCCCTGGGAGAGATACGTGGTCGACCCCGCGCCGGGCCCGGTGCCGCCAGACGCGCTGAGGGATGTGGCGAAGGCGGGGGAGGGCCTCTACCTCGCGACCCCCCGTAGCTACGTGGAGCGGGGCCAGAACCGCCTTCACAAACTTGTCAAGTTTGCCACCAATCATCAACGACGAGGAGGTTGTTGAATACTTAATCCTCCGCGAGTTGATACATAAAGCTAGACATGTACCCTTCAAAATACGGCGGCGGTTTGTCCTACGCAGAGAAGTTCGACGACATTCTCCACTTCTTTATGCCTAGGGAGAAAGTTGAGAAGATTAGGGAAAAGATGGTGAAAAAACTGATAGAGGTGAACCGGAGGCTTCAGTAACCCCTTTTTTCCTCCTTTTTATGGGGCCCTCCGGCGCCGCCTCGCGCTCCGCGAAGGGCTCCTCCGGTAATATGGACAAAGGATGGGGGGAAGAGGCTTATTCGCCTGCAGGTACATCCCTACAGGCATTCGCTCACAAGTTTAATTACTCCTGTAAGTCTGTACCTGTGGGGGAGTATCTGCAGATGTTGGCGCCTTAGACACACAGCGGGACGACCTCTGCTACCACCTCCACGTGGTATATCCTGGCAGGTATTCCTGTGGGTCTGTATCTGCCAGTCTTTACCTGTAGAGAGAAGGCTTAAATGGCGAAGCAAAAGAAGAGACATGGATAGGACAGTTCAACATGCGCCTCGGCGTTTAACGTGTTATGGATAGAAACGAGATAAAAGAACGGCTGGAGCTCGCGCTGAAGCCTGTTGAGAAGCCGCCGACGCTGGAGGAGGTGCTTGAGGAGGTCTCCGCCCGCGGCGTTTTGCGGGGGCCTGTGGACTGGGTCTTCCCGGCGTGGATGCTGTACGTCGAATACGCAACGCAGGAGATCATGAAGACGTTTCCGTTATCGGAAGAGGAGAAGAGGCAGCTCTTCCACTTCCGGGACACGCTGACACGGTTGCTACGGGAGGCGTGGATGCAGGCGAAAAAGAAGCTGACGGCGCTGTACAAAGCCGTCGCCGAGGACACGTACAGGCTGGAGGGCAACAAGCTGTACGCGCCAGACGGGACGTGGATGTACATGAGAGGGGGGTTCGCTCCACATATTACAATCCACGGCGTCAATGCGCGGTGCTACTTTCCAGACATGTTGAAGCTTCCGCAGGTAAAGCTTGAGCTGCTCCAGCTGGGCTGGAGGGCAAGCGACGAAGGCAATGAAAAGAGTCGGCCCTTCATGAGCACTACACAGCCTTGGCAAGTGTTTGCCTGGACTGCGGCGAGACACGGAGAGCTTTACATACGCATCGATACGGTCTTCTTGACACGCGAGGGGGTAAGCGTGTCAGTACACATCACCGCAAGAAGCTGGAGACAGAGGTGGAGCAAGGATGAAGCTATAGATTTGGTCAGAAATCATTTCGAACGCGGAGAGTGGGCGCCCCTCCTCGCTACGTGGCTGGGGGATGGGAATGCTAGGTGGAAGGAGGTTCTACGCGGCAAGTATGTGTTGACGATTGTAGCTAAGGAGCCTTGGAGGTTGAGCACAAAAACGAGCAAATATGTAGCCCTAGTTGCCACTGGCAGAGAAGCGTTTGTAAAGCTCAAGGAATCAGCTGGTGCATACGGCGAGTTGCTGGACCTGCTGAGTGCCCACAAGTGGGTCGTCGTGAAGCTAGCCACCGACGACGGCTTTAGGGCCGCCTATAAGCTGAAGATAGAGAAGAAGAGGAGTATAGACGTACTTAGGGAGACGTATAGGCGCAACAACGGCGAAGCACCTACAGAGCAACTCCCAGAGACGGAAAGACAAAGGGGGGACGCCGTGATCGTGGCAGGCGTCGTGATGTATCTCGAGCTGGTGAGCGGCAGAGGCGGCTCACTCTACGCCAGACGACGCATTAAAAATCTCGGGTATGCGCTTGCGATCGCTGAGAGGCTTGAGTCTGCCGGACTTAGGCCGAACATTGTGAAATCCGGCCCCAACTACGTAGTGTACATCACCATTGCAGACCTCTTGAGGTTGGCGGAGATGGACGGCGAAATCAGAAGAGCCATAGCGCTCTACCTCGCCGAAAAGGCCAAGAACGGTACGCCGAAGCAGAGGAAAATTACAGAAAAGATCCTAAAAAGACACCCCTTTTTCAATCCCTCAACGTTTTTCTGTTTCTTTAAAGTTGCTATCGCTGTGAGTTAACCGATATCGAATTGAAACGCCGGGCCTGGCCGATATATGGAACTAACAACGGCAAACATGGGATTCTGCCTACCGCTCAGCATGTCTGTCTACACCAACAGCGCCTTCACTGCCGTCACCGTGGCCTC
>JAJHQT010000111.1 GCA_020833205.1 Pyrobaculum sp. | reverse complement strand
CCGCGACGGCTACGTCTCAATCCTTAGGGAGGGCTTGGAACGCGCCGCCTGGCTGTCTGAACACGGCTCTGAAGACCAGAGGAAGCTGGCGGCTGAGTTCGTAAATTACATACTCCAGAGGGCTTGGGAGGCGGGCGAGAAGGTTTACGAAAACGTCAGAAAGATCATAGAGGAGGGGATGTCGAGAGGCTCCCTAACGCTGAAGGGCTTTGAGAGGAAGGTCGAGGTGGAGGGCAGGGAATACGTGGTGAAGGTAATAGGCGGAGGCGCCGAGCTTGAAATGAGCAAAAGCGGCAAACTCCTCCTGAGGATTAAGATAACGGCGGAGGTAAACGGCGTAAGACGCGAATATGCGATTACGTTTGACAGAGATAGAGCCAGCAATGAGGCTAAGGGCTACGCCTACGCCAGCGCCGACGCGCCTGGGGGCAGGGAGGCAGACGCCGAAAGGTTCTCGGCGCTGATCATGGCCCTTACGGGGAGGGAGCTGGGGGCGTACCGCATGAAGGACGGCAGAATAAAGATAGGGTGCGGCAGGGGGCACCTAGACGGCTTTAAGCGCTACGCCGAGCTTGCAGACGCCATACAGAAGTGGCTAGAAGAGACGGGCCAGTGAGTCAACGCGCCGCCTGCTAGTTATCAATCACGTCTTTAAGTTGACGCGGCTTTTGACGCCAGCGGCTGAGTTAGGCTACGAGAAAGCAGAATCTTCTGGTGTGTTCTTCCACCTCGCGTATTATGAAAGTCTCCACATATGTAAGAGAGCTCCTCTTTTTAAACCACCTCCCGCGTCTTAATCAACACAGGCCTCCTGAGGGGGTTCATCAGCCCAGCCACAAAGAATTCCCGCGGTTGCAGTTGCGCCAACACGCTTTCGTTTATGTCGGCCAGATCCAGATATGTGCTTATTTCTCTGATGTCGGTGGGGGCGGTCAATCTCGAGAAGAAGATGGTGCCTAAGTTCGCCCTTATCGAGGGGTCTATGTCGCCTACGATGCGTTGACTTGCTAGAATCATCGAGAGACCCCATTTGCGGCCTTCTCTCACTGTTGTCTCTATGGCGTCCTTCGAGATGGTCCATGTCTGAGGGGCATAGTTCTGTGCCTCGTCCACTACAAAAACCACCCTTGTGGGGATCTTCTCCCGTTTAACCTCTGCCCACGCCGCCTCTATCACTGTGGCGACGATGGCTTGTTTGACTGAGAGATCTGTGTCGTAACTCAAGTCCACAACAATAGGCGTCGCCTCCGCGGAAAGCACATCTCGCGGCGTCTTTGTCCGGTTGTTGAGTTCCTCGAAAAACGAGCTGTCCACCAGCTGCTTCAGATAGAGTTCAGTCTTTTCTATGGTGGAGTCGCGGGCGTTAAGCCGCTTCATCGTCCTCTTCAAGTGAGCCAGGAAGACCTCCTTTGCCCACTTCCCCTCATAAGTCATAGTCGCTATCTCTAGATATTCTCCATGGGTTTGCCACTGTAGCTGAACCATCTTTGCTATTACGGACGCCAGAATGTTCGGCGGGATTTTGACCTCTGTTGATTTTATCACGGCTGTGTAATAAGGCGCGTAGTCTACACCTGTGTGGTCAAACACCACAACCTTAAACCCTCTTGCCGCAAGCTCGTTTATGAGCGCCCTGACGAGACGCGACTTGCCCATGCCAGTGGCTCCAAAAACCCCCACATGATGCGTCACGTATCTCACATCTAGAGGCAGAGCCCAGCCAGAGTATTTGTGGACACCTACATATGCATAGTCCCCCTGGAAGGCGCTCTCCAGCATTGAGGCGTCGATGAGGAAGACCTTGGAACCGGGAGTCACGACGTTGGAGACTTCGCCTATTTTCCCATCCCTAATAGTTACGTATGGCTTTACAATTGCTGAGGTGTACGGCAGAAGTATGCCGTAGTCAACCATCTCGGGCTTGTCCACGTAGGGGGTCCTCACCCTATCTCTCATGACCGGTTCTAACTTAGTTATTCTACGGAGGAAGCCAACCACAATTTCTCCTGGGTTCTCTCTGTCGACGACGCCCACCAGTTGTTCCTCTACGGCGTGACGCTCAGCGGAGCGGTAGATTTGGACAGGTATAGAACCTACTGTGGCGCCGCTTACCACGATGCCTAACTCCTTCATAGCCATCCGTATTTTCAAAAATAAATCTCTATCTCTATTCTGTCGCCGTCTCTTAGGCCGAGGACATCACGAAGCTTGACGGGGGCCACGACCTCTATTACGTCTGTTGGGTGATGCGTGCGTTCTGGCATCACCACTGCGCCCTCGACGCCTCTTATCCGAGCCCTAAAGGCCTTCACCGCCCCATAGGTTCTTATGCCATTAGAGAACCCGGGTATCAAGATGCCGGGCAGACTGTCTAGATACCTCCTGTACGGCAACGACTGGCGTTCAAGTTTCACGTTAAGCGTGCCTGGATAAGGCGTGAATCCTAAAGCCTCCTCTATTGCGCGCCTATAGCCCTCAAGCGATATATAAAAAGCGCCCTCGCCAAGCCCGCTGACCACGACCCCGCTTAGTTTTATAGAAGCTATGTTGAAAAAAGAGAGTAAATCCTTAAGCACGGCGCTGAGGACGTCTCTCCCCCTCTGACTTAGCTTAACCACAGGGCCTTCCTCCACGTACCCCTTCTCTCTTAAAGACTTCAGAATTTTGTAAAGCCCCTGTCGTGTCATGCACAACCTGCCCGCGGCCTCGGCGACCGGAAGCCCCTCCACTTTAGACAATGCTAGGAGGTCCCCCACCAGCCTGCGATCAATACACTCCACACAGCTGATTCAACCCCTTTTTATAGCTGATAAGACGGCGGCGTAGAAAGTCGCATTAGCTAGATCTGCGACGACCTCTATCCGGTTCACCGCCTCCGCCAGGTCTCTTCCCACAGCGACGAGGCCGTGCCGCTTGAGGACGGCGACGTTGCTCCTCTCAAGAGCCGACGCGACAGCCTCGGCGAGCTCGGCCGTGCCCGGCTGTATATACGGCACTACGGCGATGCCGGAGCCCAGATACGCCTCCGCCTCCGAAAGAACAGAGGGGTCAATCCCATC
>JAJHQT010000110.1 GCA_020833205.1 Pyrobaculum sp. | reverse complement strand
GACGACTTGGAGAAGGCCAGGTGGCTGGTCCGCCGCGTTATAGACATATTGGGACCCGACGTGCCGATACACTTCCTCCGCTTCCACCCCGACTACAACCTGCAACACCTCCCCCCGACCCCCGTGGAGACTTTAGAGAGGCACGTGGAGGTGGCTAAGGAGGAGGGCGCCAGGTTTGCATACGTGGGCAACGTGCCCGGCCACCGGTATGAACACACATACTGCCCAGAATGCGGACGCGTGGTGATAAGGAGGAGGGGCTTCTCAATTCTGGAGATAAATCTGGTGGAGCGGGGCGGGGAGTACCGGTGCAAGTTCTGCGGCGCCAAGATCACCATTAGAGGCAGTATCATGCCGACGTGGAGAGACGAGTTTCGGTTTGTCTACGTGCCTATTCAGGCATTTGCGCGGTGGGTCAGACGTGAAGTTAATAAATGAGGTGAAAGTAGGTAGAGTGCAACGACTTAAGAGACTCTTCTCCACAGGCCTTGAATCCGTCAAGGAGAAGGTAAAAGACCACATAGCTCTTTCACAAGAGTCGCTTCTCATACTTCATAGATTATTACTAAACAAATCGCTAGAGAAAAGCGACGTGGATGAGGCTGTAAGGAAGGTGACGGCTCTGGAGAGAGAAGGCGACGAGATCGTTAGAGACCTCATGGATAAGGTGACGCAGGGAGCCGTGGTGCCGACGATCGCCAACGTGGTTATGGTCATGCTAGACAACGTCGACAATGTACTCGACATGATATACTTCGCGATCAAGGAAGTCAAAAGAGGACACCACCTCTGGTCTAATGAACAAGTCTACGCAGTGGTGTCTGCAGAGGTCAAGGAGATGCTCCACCTCTCAAAAACCATGCTCGAATATCTGCAGAACATGCTCAACGCAAAAAACGACGAAGAAATAAGACGCTACGCCCGCCTCATAGCCTCACTAGAGGAGGAAATAGACGAGATAAAAGAGAACATCCTCGACAAGATATACAGCATCGAGTTGAACGCCGTGGAGTTTAACCACCTAGTCTCGCTTGTCTACACGGCGGATAAAATAGCAGACAACATACAAGACGCCGCCTATCACCTAGCCACGGCGCTGGCCTCTACGTGATAGAGGATATATACGCCTTCATCCTAGCTCTGCTCCTAATCTACAACAACTCCCTAGTGTTGCTAGGCCCCACGGCGTGGGGCACCGGGGTGGGGCCGAGGAAAGCCTTGGCCGTCGCAGTGGTCGCCCAACTGCTCGGGGTAGCCACAAGCTCCATGCACCCTCTGCAGATAAGCCATACCACATTTCTCTACATAGCCGTCCTATACTTTCTGCTCTCCATGGCGAAAATAAGTCTCCCCGTGTCGGTTGTGAGCTACGCCATATCTTCCCTCAGGCCCGAAGCCGTGGCACTCTGGCTGACCTCACCCGCCGCCTCGCTCATCGCATATATGTGGTGCAGACTCGCCAAAAGAAGCGGCGCCCTCTCTCTGTTGTCGCTTTTCGCCGTTATGTACGCCTTCGGCTACAACAACGTAGCCCTCTTCTCCCGCAACATAGTCCTCACAGCCTCAGCCATAGCTATGGGCACCTATCTAGGCCTCGGCTTTTCGCGTTGGGCCGCAGACCTCGTGGCGCTTAGACAGAGAACCGCCGTGTCGATCAACCTCTCCGCCGCCACTGGTGCGCTCATCGGCATACTGGCCCACATCCCGATATCCTTTACCCTAGTGGCGTACTCCGCAATGCTTGTAGCGTCCTACAGCTCTGCGATAAGGGTAGTAAAAATAGAGAAATTTCTAAGAGCCTATCTAGGAATAATTGCGGCTCTACTGGCCGCCCTCATATTTCGCGCTGTAGAACCACAACTTCAATACCTGGTTTCACGAGTTTCTTAAACTCCTGGGCCTCTTTCTCAGACGCCACAATTGAGCCGTAGTGCATCGGAATGGCGACCTTAGGCTCCACCGTGTTTACAAACTCCGCCGCCTCGCTCGGAGTCATCACATACACGCCGGAGACAGGCACAAGCACTATGTCGGCCTTCACATCTCTGAACTCCGGCACAAAATCGCTGTCGCCGGCGTGGAAAATCTTCACACCACCTAACTCCACGAGATAGGCCACCCTCCCGTCCTGCTTCGGATGAAAGACGACGCCGCGCGCCGGGTCTCTATACTTATTTATATTGTAGGCCGGGTACGCCACAATCTTTACATTCCCCACCACCTCAGAAGAGCCAGGCGCCACCTCCACAACCCTCTGAATCGCCTTAGACACGCACTGCCTAGCCACCCTCGGGGCCACCGCCACAGTGGAAGGCTTAGCAACCCTCTGAAGCGACGGAGGGTCGCAGTGGTCGAAATGTTCATGCGTAACCAAAACCACGTCGGCCTTGGGCTCCCCCACTTGTATCTGATACGGATCTATATACAACACGACGCCGCTACCCACAATCCTAAAGGCGTCATGACCAAGCCAATATATCTCCACATCCCGAAACCTATAAGGCATAAGAAAAGAAAAAAGAAGAAAAAAATCTTTTGTTTCGATTATTTCTTCTTGCCTAGCAACCTGTAGACTTTTATGCCGGTGTATGGGGATTTGGCGACGGCGAACATCATCGGGCCGCGGGCAGTCTGCTTCTCCACCACCTCGTAGTTATCAGTCTCAAACGCCTGCTTCGCCTTAATGTCGTAGAACTTTAGCTTCTGCTTCTTCGACATGACCCACATAAACGGGTTGTTATTTATAAAGAACGGTTAAAATAAGACAGAGAAAAATTTAAAAAGACGGGCCGTAAGGCCCACTGGCGGCGGTAGTCTAGCCTGGTTTAGGATGGCGGCCTGCCAAGCCGTTGATCCCGGGAGGGAAAACCCCGGGAATTCAAATCCCGGCCGCCGCATCCATCACCATTACCCCCAAACGCCAAGACCCTCTAGGCGCGGGTTAGAGACGCCAAAAACCGAAGACATATTTGTGTAGAGTAAGGAGTCCGAATGAAGACGCTACGTAAGCCTGCGGCGATCCACAAGAGCCACACCAGAGATGCAACAGATTGACACAAACCTGCGGCGGCCGATGAAAACTTAAAAAC
>JAJHQT010000109.1 GCA_020833205.1 Pyrobaculum sp. | reverse complement strand
ACGTGGCGACAGCCATGCACGACCCCACTGAGGGCGGCCTCGCCAACGGGCTCGCCGAAGTGGCCTACGCCTCCGGCGTCTCCATCGCGGCGGACCCCGGCAGAATAACCGTGTACCCGGAGGTGGAAGCGTTGTGTAGGGCCTTCGGCATAGACCCGCTGGAGACCCTAAGCTCAGGCGTGCTCATAGCCACAGTGCCGCCGGACCGCCTCGCCGAGGCTGAGGAGAGGCTTAGGAAAATCGGCGTGTCTCACTCAGTCATCGGGCGGGTGGCGCCGCGCGGCGACTACCTGGTGAAGATTGGGGAGAGGACATACGTAAAGCCCTACGTGGAGGATCAGCTCTTCTCGTTGTTTAAATGAGGCGAGTTGCAAGGCGAACGCCGCTACCTCTTTGCGAGGTCCTTGAGCGTCTGTATTATATGCGCCGCCACGTCGATGCTTGTGGTTTTTACCAGGGCCTTGAACTCGGGGATTCCGTTTACCTCGTTTATGTACAGCTTATCGCCTACCAACACGTCGACGCCTGCGTAGTGGGCGCCCACCGCCTCCGCCGCCTTGACTGCCAGCTCCTCGAGCTCGCCGTCTATGGGCTGGGGGAGCGTCTTGCCTCCGCGGGCGGCGTTGCTCCTCCAGTCGCCCTCCGGCGGAATCCTCCGCATGGCCGCGACGGCTCTCCCACCCACCACGAAGACTCTTATGTCCTCCCCCGTCCCCACCATTTCCTGTAGCATCAACACGTCGCCCTCAGCCGACTTCAGGAGGAGCTTCAGCTCCTCAGGCGTGGAGACCAGCGCCACCTTGCGGCCCCAGCTACCGCTCACCGTCTTGACTATGGCCCTTCCCCTTATCTCCACGTCGGCCTCGCCAAAGAGGATTGCGGTCTTAGGCACGGGCAACCCCACGCCTTTGAGCTTGGCGTGTGTGGCGGCTTTGTTCCAGCTTGTGACCAAGGCGCAGAAGGAGTTGACGGCGATGCCGCCGTTGCCCTCTATAATCGCCGCGGTGGTTATGCCCCTGTTGTGGCTGAGGGTGCGTATTAGGTAGACTTCCTGCCGCCGCCACCCCTCCACCTCCACGGCCTCGCCGACTTGCGCCAGCTCCAGCCTCACGCCGAGCCTCTCTGCCGCCTTGATCAACATCTTCTCCTCCTCCCTCAACACGTCGTATACCAACGTCACCATGGCGCCGCCTCCAGCTTCCCGTTGTTGTAATACCAGAGGAAGGCCTTGGCCAGCTCAAGCGCCAGCGTGGAGTCCAGCACCAGCGGCGTGTTGGTGTCTGCGGCTGTCCTCCTGATGTGGAAGTCCCTGTCGGGGGTGTCCCCCGCCGTCATTACTATATCTATTTTCCTCCACTTAAGCATCTCCGCCGCCTCTTCGCCGAGATCCTCCGGGGTGTAGACCTGGAGCCTTGTGGAGAGGAGAGAGGCGGCTTGCGCAAGCAACTCGGCATGGTGTCTGTCGTATGTGTAGACGAGGGCGTTTCTAGTCGGTATTTTGTTAGGCGTCGCCGAGAGCCAGCTCTTCAGCAACGCCTCCTCGAAGACGGCGCCGTTTGACGCCACCTCGCCCGTGCTGTACATGACGGGGCCCAGCCGCGGGTAGGCGCCTCTCAGCCTCGACCAGGAGAACTGCGGCGACTTCACCCACCACTTGCTGGGCCTCAGCGTGACTACCTCCTCGTCTACAGCGAGCTTGCCGCTTACTAAGACGTCTGCTACAAGCGACATGTAGTTGATGCCGGTGGCCTTGCTTACGAAGGGCATGGAGCGGCTCACCCGAAGATTCGCCTCAATTATATACACATCGTCGTAGACTATAAACTGGACGTTGAGCGGGCCCTTCACCTCAAGCTCCCTGGCTATCCTATGCACCGCCTCAGCCATCTTCTTCACAGCCCACTCCTCCAGCCTCCTGGGAGGGAGCACCATGGTGGAATCCCCCGAGTGGACGCCGGGGGGTTCGATGTGTTCTATAGGCGTTGCGACGAGCTTCACGCCGTCTGAAACGGCGTCTACCTCCGCCTCAACCCCTCTGGGCATAAACTTGGAGACCACCGCGGGGTGCTCCCCGCTTATCTTAGCGGCCCTCTTGAGAAAGCCCACGAGCTCCTCCTTGTTGTACGCCACCGCCATGTAGGTCCCTCCCAGCACGTAGCTGGGCCTCACGAGGACGGGGTAGCCGAGGTCCTCCGCCAGCTTCACAGCCTCCTCTATCGATCTCGCGGCGAACCAGGGCGGTTGCCTCACGCCCAGCTTCTCAAGCAGTTCGGAGAACTTGCCCCGGTCTTCCGCCATGTCTATGGACCGGGACCGCGTCCCCCCTATCTTGACGCCGGCGGCCTCCAGCTCCTTGTAGAGCCTCTGCCCTATCTGCCCACCTGCGTAGAGAACGACGGTGACGCCGCCTTCTTTCTCCGCTATATCCACTATTCTTTCTCTTGTTATCTCGTCAAAGTAGAGCTTGTCCACAACGTCCCAATCCGTGGAGACCGTCTCGGGGTTGTAGTTTAGTATTCCCACCTTAAACCCCCTGTTGTGGAGCTCCTGAGCCAGATTCACCGTGGACCAGTCGAACTCCACGCTGACGCCTATTCTGAACACCCCAGCCCCCACCACCAAGAAGTCTGTGGGCGTCTTCTCGTCGTCGTAGGCGCCGCCGTATGTGAGGTAGAGGTAGTTGGTCTCGGCGGGCCACTCCCCCGCCAACGTGTCTATCTTCTTCACCGCCGGCCGCCTCCTCATCCTCCGAACCTCTTCTTCACCCCGCCCCAGGGCCTCCGCTATCTGCCTGTCAGAGAACCCGAGCACCTTCAGCTCCTCTATGTCGTACTCCCCCCTCTCCAGCGCCTTGTAGGCCTCCACGATGCGTTGGATGGCGCGGAGGAAGAAGCGATCCGCCTTAACGTAACTATACACCTCGTCTACGGAGGCGCCGAGGTACATGGCCTTGGCGGCGCATATGGGCCAGTACGGCCTATACTCCGCGAGGCACCTCCTCGCCTCCTCCGGCGTAAGCTCCTTAAACATCCTGCCGCCCACGAGGCCGGGCTCGCCGATGTCTATCATCCGCACCGCCTTCTGCCAAGC
>JAJHQT010000108.1 GCA_020833205.1 Pyrobaculum sp. | reverse complement strand
TATGCGGGGTGGATAGGCGGTGTGGATGGGCTGTGCACAGCCTCATGATGAGTCTGGTTGAGAAAGGTCTCGCGAGGCGGTTCAAAAGGGGCACCTACTTAATCGAGAGGGCGGCGGTGGAGGAGGTGTTGACGGCTTTGAAGGAGTGGATATGACGACGGCCGCAAGAAGGATTAGGACCACGGCCGCCGTTTTTGAGCTACCTCAAAAATTGGGTATTCTTCAGTATGTGGAGTATGAGCCTCCTCCGCGGGAGTGGTGCACCTCCGAGGGGTGCTTATACGAAGGGATTTTGACAGCAGAGGGCTGTCGCAGAGGGGTGTGCGTGCGTTACCGCGTGTGGGTGCATTCGAGAGATAGGAGGAGGTGGGAGGCGAAAGAGAAATGGAGGAGAAGGAGGGATGAAGAGGCGGGTGGCTGTGTTAGGCAACAGGTGGCCGACGCTCTTTGGGAGCTGGCTGAGAAGTACGACGTCGCGGTGTGGTATGAGTATAGGAGGGTGGGCGTGTGGGTTGATCAATACGACGTCTTCTGTGGCGTCGTTGTGAACGGCGTAAGGCTGTATCAGCCGCACTGCCGCACTGTCGAGGATTGCGTGAGACAGATACTTGAGGACTACAAGAGGGAACTGGAAAGGCTGAGGACACCGCCCCCGCCGCCTCCGCCCGACCCGGCGGAGGAGTTGTTGAGGGAGTACCCAGAGCTGGGGGCGTTTGGCACGGAGTGGGTGAGGAAGTGGCTTGTCCTTAGAGAGAGATTGATCGAAATCGCCAAGGTTATGCGTAGATTTCCGTGGATGGTGGAGGTGGTAAAACAAAGGCCCATGAGCATCCTCCACCCGTACATGATAGAAGTGTACATAGCAAAGGACGGGTCTGATGCATGTCTCTCTCTAAACCCGCCGAAGGCCTTCTGTGCGCGGGACGGAGCCGTGAGGGAGGTAAGGCTGGAGCTGGAGTTTAAGCGATACGAGACGTACGAAGACAAGATTAGAGAGGTGCACCGCCCCAAAGGACTACTGGCATACACCACAGCGGCCAGGGAATACGTAAAGACCCTCTAGGCGAGACAGACGAAATATTGTCTCTATGAATGAATTTATATTGCTTACCCCGTATGGCCGTGGCTTCCGAGTATCTACGCGGCACCATACTAGAGCCCATAGAGGAGAAGCGGCTGAAGGCCGCCAGGGAGTTCGTGGAGGCGACCGACGGGCGGTACGGCGCCAAGGTGGAGCTGGACGAAAAGGAACTGTACATAAAAATCACGCCGGGGCCTGACGCCACTGTAGACGCCATACTGAAGCTCAGAGAGATGGCGAGGGCGGTGGCGCTGGGGTTCTCACCCGAGAAGGCGCTTCAGCTGGAAAACGACGACTACGTCTTGGCTGTGATAAACTTAAAGGAGTACACCGACAAGCCCAACCACCTAAGGCGCATACTGGGGAGGATAATCGGCGAGGGCGGAAGGGCGCGCCACACCATTGAACAGCTGGCCGAGGTGGACATGGCAGTCGGGGACAACTACGTGGCGATCCTAGGCAAGCTGGAGAACGTGGAGATTGCTAAACGCGCGGTGGAGATGTTAATAGAGGGGAAGAAACACGACACGGTGTACAGATTTATACAAAGTACAAAGGGGCGTTAAGAGGCTGCGGCCTCTGCCGCGACCTCCTTCACTGCCACCGCCTCCTCCTTAGGCGGGTACCTCAACACCTTTATTTTAGCCAGCTCCACCTTCCTCAACGGGGCGATCTTTTTACCAGCTACGAAGAGGTCGGCTGCCATTACCCCCTCTAGAGCCTCCTTCAAGAACTGACTTATGTCCATCTCGGAGGCCTTTTTCATAAGCGTCTCTATCATCCTCTTCCTCATGGCCGACTTCTGCGCCGTCCCAATGCGGTGAGTCGTCACCGCCAAGACGGTGACCCTCATGACCCATCCATCTCTAGTCTTGACCTCAGCCACAGCGGCGACTTTGCTAGTCCCCTTCCTCACCAGAGATCTGAGGTAGTCTCTGGTGAGCTCTAGGCCCTTAAACCTAGTAAAGGCCTGTAGTCCATCTACCTTATGTATCTGGAATTTCAACTTTATCGGCAAATGAGAAATATCTTTAGTGAGGTCGTAGAGAGACACTTCAAGAGTCCGCATTAATAACTTCTGAGACTCGGCGGCAGGCACCTCAGCTATGAAAACCCCGCCGAGATAGGAAGGGGCATGGACGCTGAACCATTTCTTCAACGCCCACGGATCACGTTTAGATATTGCGACCTTCTCCTGCTTAGCGACAGCCTTCTGCTTCTCCGCCATTGACGCGTCCAACATCTCACGAATATAAATTTTTGCCCGTCCACCAGCCTAAGAGACTTCTTCACAACGACGGCGACTTCTCGACACCTGCCACGAGCCAGCCGAGGCGAAGCTATATATTGAGGTGTTAAATATGGCGCATGGACGAGGTAGATCGTAAATTAGTGGTGCTTCTTCAGGCCGACGGGAGGAAGACTCTGCAGGAGCTCAGCATGGAGCTAGGCAGACCCAAAACCACCATCGCCGCCCGTATCAAGAAGCTTGAAAACGAAGGCGTGATCATGGGCTATAAAGCAGTGGCCAACCCCTTCGCTCTGGGGTATAGGCTCCTCGCCTTTGTGCTCGTCAGCGTCAGAAGAGGCGCCGCCGCCAAGGAGGCGAAGCCCCTCCAACAAGAGGTAGCCGAGAAGGTGTTGGCGGAGTGCAACGGCGAACGGGGGATGCCCTTCGTGGAGGAGGCATACATAATCACAGGCCCCTACGACCTCCTCTTCAAGGTATGGGCTAGAGATATCAAACAACTATCTATGTTTCTCGTTACGTATCTAGCCTCAAATCAAGACATACAACGCACAGAGACCTTGATAGTTCTTGAGATAGTTGACGACTGGAGGAAACGTATAATGCCTCCGGCCTCCCCCGCTTGAGGGAGAAGGGTCAGACAGCGGGCTTTTTCTCTTCGACATCTACGCCGTGCTGGACCCCGTGGCCGTGCCGTGGGGCGTCGCAGTGGACCTCAGCATCTTGAGGGCCGTGCCATACGTGGTGGCGCGGGGGGGGGGG
>JAJHQT010000107.1 GCA_020833205.1 Pyrobaculum sp. | reverse complement strand
TGGGGGTCTACCTGGCTGTAGTGGTCTATGTGGACGGCGCCGCAGTTTTTGGCGTGCGTTAGTCCTTCCTGTCCTCCGCCTAGTATGAAGAGGGTCGGCACCCGGTTCGTCGTCACCTATCTGCGCTGCGAGTCGTCATCAACCCCTTACTGCTATTACTGCAATTTCTATTAAAACATCTCTTGGCAGTCTGGCGGCTTGGACTGTGACGCGGGCGGGGGGCTTCTCCTTGAAGTATTGGGCGTAGACTTCGTTGTATTCTGGGAACATGTTCATGTCGGCGAGGAAGACGAAGGCCATCGTCACGTCGTTAAGCGTGTAGCCGGCCGCCTCCAGCACAGCCTTTATGTTTTCGAGGACTTGTCGGGTTTGTTCCTTTATGCCGCCTTTTACCACCTCTCCGGTTTTGGGGTCTATGGGTATTTGGCCTGACACGAAGAGCATGTTGCCCGCCTTTATGGCTTGTGAATATGGCCCTATGGGCCTGGGCGCCGCCTCTGTGTATATGACCTCTTTCATGGCTGGGTGTATGTTGGCGGTAATAAAGATTACGCTAAAGTATTAAACATGGAGACGGTAGTAGTAGTATGTTGCCCGATGTGGTCAAGGTGCCTAGGGTGACGGTTGTGGATAGGGTTTCGCTTCCCGCCAAGGCAAGCGCCGTGGTTGTGGTGGATATGCAGAACGACTTCGCGCATCAGGACGGTAAGCTTTTCAGCCCGGCGTCTCGGGAGATCATACCCCGAATAGCGGCGCTTTTGGAAAGGGCGCGGGGGAGGGGCGTGCGGGTTATATACACCAAGGACACGCACTATCCCGACGACCCTGTGGAGTTCGCCGTATGGGGGCCCCACGTGGTTAAGGGTTCGTGGGGTTGGGAGATTGTGGATGAGCTGAAGCCGAGGGAGGGGGATATCGTGGTGGAGAAGATGAGTTACGACGCCTTTTTCGGCACGCCGCTTGACCACATACTCCGTATGTACGGCGTAAAGCACCTGGTCGTGACGGGCACCGTGGCTAACATCTGCGTCCTCCACACGGTGGCCAGCGCGAGGCTTAGGCTTTACGACGTCGTCGTGCCCGTGGACGCCATAGCGGCTTTAAACGAGTTCGACTACGCCGCCGCGCTTAGGCAGATGGACTTCCTCTACAGGGTCACCCTGACGAAGACGGAGGGCGTCGAGTTCGCGAATATATAAAAGTCCCCTCCTTTTTTCCTCCGTGTCAGACATCGAGCTGGCTCTTGTGTTGGGCGTGTGGGTTTTGTTCGTCGCCATGGTCCTCACCCGGTGGACCTACGGGCCGCTTTCGCGGCGGTTCGGCCACATGCGGGCTGTGTACTTCAACCGGAAGATAATCCACGTGCTGGCGGGCGGCGTCGTCGCGGTTTTGGTGCCTTTCTTCAGTAGCTGGGTGGTGCCCACCGCGGCGGCGCTTGCCATAGCTCTGTTTCTGTATATTCCGCATAAGACGGGGCGTCTCCTGTGGTGGTTCCAGGACCCCGACAACATGTACGAGGTGTCTTTCGCGGTTATGTGGGCCCTGGTGGTGGCGCTGAGCTGGGGCGTCCTAGGCGACTGGCGGCTCGGCGTTGTGCCCGCGTTGTTTATGGCGGTGGGGGACTCGGCCACGGGGGTTGTGAGGAACCTTTTGTTTAAGCGGCGGACCAAGCACTGGGCTGGCAACATCGCCATGGCCGCGGTTTCTGTCCCCATAGGCTGGTGCTACCTGGGCGTCGCGGGGGCGCTGGCGGGGCTTCTGGCAAGTGCCGTGGAGAGGTTCGAGTTCCCCCCGATCGACGACAACGTGATTGTCCCCGCTACTTCGTTTCTCTTCCTTCTTCTTGCCCGCACAGCCTTCCCACTATGATGCTGCTGTAGAGGCCGCCTTGGTATACCACGCGCCTGATCAACACCTCGCCGCCTACTTGGCTTAGAAACGTCTTGTACCTCGGCGTTATTACGACGTAAATGGGGCACCCCCTCGCCAGCCTCCTCATGGCTTTGCCGAGGAGGCGGTACAGCCGGCCTATCTTGCCGGGGATTCTGAAGCCGTAGGGCGGGTTGTAGATGTACTTATCACATACGGGCCTCATGGCTCTGTGTAGCTTCGTGGAGTCGAACCAGAGGAAGTCTGCGAAGTGGTTGTGCCCCGCGTTTTTCACGGCGCCTTTGACGTGCCTCAGCGAGATGTCTACGCAGATGTAGCGGGTCTGGGGCGCCAGCTCAGCCGCCTCCGCCGCGATGGTCCCGCCTCCGCAGGTCAGGTCGCAGAGGGTCTCGCCAGGTTGCGGCTTGGCGAGCCGAAGCATGGCGTTGGCTATTACGGGGTTTAGGCTGGCGTAGTGCTCGTACGCCCTCCAGGGCCTGTCCTTCAGGCTTTTCTTAGCCACTGTGATCCACACGGCTACGTAGTCCTCCACTACGTCTACGTTTATCTCCACATCTGGATCCACGAGGCTGATGACGACCCCCCGCTCCTTGAGCCACCTTCCCACCTCCCGCTCCACGTCGCGGGAGGTGAAGCCGTGGCTACCAACCCGCTCCGTCCGGACGCCCGCCGTGGTGTTTTTAGTGAGATAGCGGAGGGCCGCGGGGAGGCGCTCCACAGCCAGCGACACAACACCCCTTAGATCATTGGCGTGACCGTCGCCGAGGAACATGCCGAACCGCTCCACTGTCTTCAGCGAGAAGAGCGCAGGTGGCTCAACATCGACCTCCGCCACGACGCGGCCTGTCATGTATCTGGCCCTCGCCCACCTCGTGGGGCGTCCCTCAGCCAGCTCTTCGATAACGAAATCCTCAAGACCAGGGACCGTGGTCAGTATATACTGCACTGCAGGTAAGAGGAGGCGGTTTATAAAACAAGCGCGGTCGCGACAGCTGGCAACGCCCCAGGGCAGTGCACCGCGGCCGCCGCGGCACACACGCCACAATCTCAAGCTGAGGGGGACCCGCCGCCTGTTTGGTTGCTTGTCTTCAACACGCCGCCGTCTTTAACCGTCTCTAGGGAACGGGACATGTCCAGGACGCCCGTGGCGACTGCGTCACAATTCTGCTTTCAGAAAACCTCGCCTCCACACTAGCCGTGTTTTCCA
>JAJHQT010000106.1 GCA_020833205.1 Pyrobaculum sp. | reverse complement strand
AGAGGGCAGGAGACTTCAAACAAATTTTCGACCTAATAATACAGATGTGTAAAGCGGTACAGATAGTAGCCTAAACCTCGGCTCCGCCCCAAGACGGCCTCCCCACCAGACCGCTGACGTCAAAAACGCCCCTCTATCTTATACCCCCCGGCGGCTCACCGGCGCCCTCGCCCCGCCTTCATCGGCGGTCATCGGGGGCTTAGGCGTTTTTAGACTCATCCAGCCCCCTCTCCCCCTGAGCGGAATCCCTCTGCTGAGCCTCCCAGGCAGGATGCGCAGAGGAGCGCCGCCACGGCATCCGCCGTGTTCAGTCCAGCCACTGCGGCTGTTAATGTACCCAGCTCCACATCTCCGCGACCTACAGCGCCGAGCCAGCTCCACGCGCCCCCTTTCGACGCTCTGCGCGCCGATAGACCCCGAGCCTGCCGTAGCCAGAGACATGAGCCGCGTTCAGGCCCAGCGGCGTTGAGCCCACCTCCTCCACGGCCGACACCACCAGCCCTCGAGGGGGCGGCGGCTGGCGCGTCTTGCCCCGCGGTTAAGACGGGGGGTGAGACGAGACCTCCATCTTTACTAGATAAACCGCGTCTCTGGCGCCACGGGCATCTACCACAATCTCCAGCCTGCCGGGCACACAGGCTCTAGGTCTGAAGAGGGTGCGCCACTCGGTGTAGTTAACCCCATCCCAGCCGAACCTCGTCTCGTTTACGTAGAAGAGGAAGCGCCTAACTTCTTTAGGCACCTCCACCACCTTTACAACCACAGACACGTCGCCGTCTGCCACGTTGCAAAAAGCCACGTCCCACTGTGCAATCAAGCCAGGCGGAGCCCACACAAAAAACTTCTGAGACCCGTTATACCCCACCAAAACCACATTCCCACCCGCAACCCCCTCCACCGGCGCCGACACGGGAAACGCGGCCCCCGGCACCAGACGGAAGACCCCCAGCCAAAAGACAAGAATCGCCGCCGCCAAGCCGAGCAGAAGCAACACAACACTACGCCTCCTCTCCTCAGCCTCCAGCCGCTCCTGCGGGGCGCCCATCGGCACCGCGGCCCCAGACTCAGCCTGCGTCATATCACCCCAACGCAGTAACGTTGTACACCCTCAGCAGTCCGCCTCTGAACCCCACGTACTGCGGTGCGGCTGTGTATCTACAGCCGTATCTGGCTAATATCGCGCCGTATTGATCCCGTATTATCACGTCGCCGAAGCTGTTGAGCGGTCTAAGCTCTACGTATCTCGCCGCCGGCAGAGAGCCAAGCGGCGTAGACGAGCCGCCGCAAAGCGCCGTAAACGAGCTACCGCTGGCAGAAACGCCGAATATTACGCCCAGCGAAGAATCGAAAACCGCGTACGTACCCACGCCGCTGAAATTAGCCACGTAAGTCAAGGCGCGGGTAGGCGTAGTGATGAGCGGCTTGTAGGCGATGTTACTTGAGGTGGGTACCAGCAAGTAGTTGTTAATCACCGTAACGTAGGGGCTGGTGGCATTCCAGTCGCTGGGTAGGGGGCAGGTGTAGTGAGTTATGGTGAGACTACTCCAGACGCCAAAGACATCGCCGGCCACACCATCGCCGTAACTCGAATAGTCAGTGGCGCCCATGGCCACCGCCAACACTATGCCATCCACGTTTAGAGAGATCGGCCACGTATAAGACAAGCCGTTGGTAAGCGTCCCGCCGTAGGTCACAACATATCTCGCCGTGTTTGTGGGTGCGCAGTTGCTCGGATTGGCGGAGGTCACGGTGCAGACCTGCTCCGGGTTGCCCTGTGCATCTGTGAAAAACGCCGAGTATATAACGCCTGATTGACCGGTGCCGACTACGTCGGCTCTGTACAGGATGTACTCCTTGTCTATTTGCCCGTCCCAGTTCGTATCAACGCCAACCGAGACGTACATCATGTTGTTCTGCCCGTCGCCAAGCGCCCTGAAATATGTGCCAGACAGCGATACAGAAGCACCGGAGGCGTATATAGGCGAGGGGAGCCAGTACCTAGCTATCGCATAGCCCGAGCTGGACACCCCTGCGTCTGCCTCGGTGACAAAGCCGTTTCCAGCCGCAAAGGCAAGTGTGTAGTTGTAGCCCCGTGCAATGCCGTCTATTCTGCCAGGAGACGCGACGCAACGGCCTGTGCCTGATATCGCGAAGTTATCCCAGTAGGCCCAAAAGTCGTTGGCGGTGCCAGATGCCCCGCCAGATGGGTCAACGACGACGAACGCGACGGCTATTATATGGCCCGTGATCCCGGTCAGTTGCAGATTTGCCGTCACAGTCTGCCCGCTTGTAATAGCCGTCTGCTTGTTCAGTCTCATCCAGCTGGGCGGCGTCGCGGTGGGGTTCCCATTTGAATCTATTGATACGTACGTGCCCGGGAAGAACGTTGGGCTCGGGTTCTGGGTCGGGTTCACAAAGATGGAATATATTCTGCCATTACCATCTTGGGTCTCGTACCAGTAGTAGATAACCTCGGTGTCTATGGCGCCGTCGCCGTTTGTGTCAACGCCGACGTCTACGTAGACCACATTGTTGCGCACGTCAGCACTGTCTCTGCCGTAGTTGAACTGTATGGAAATAGTGGCGCCGCTGGCGCCCAGAAGGCCCCATCTGTAGGCTGTCCAATACACGGCCGCGGCGATGCCTTGAGTTGGCGTCGTACCGCGGGCATCTATCTGCGTCCTTATTTGACCGCCTACGAGAGATACCGGGGCCACGCCAGTGTTTGCGTCGTAGAACAAGTACTTGGTAATATACGGCGGTAGGGCTGTGTAGCCGTCGAAGTTATCGCTGAAGGAGTAGGGGTCAGACGTGCAGTACTTCAAGCTGTCGTAGTAAGTTTGCTGAGTGCACGAGAAGGTCTGTTGGTAGAGCTTTGCCATTGGCTCCGCCGTGAAGTTAACCAGCTGTACGGCTGTGGTTCCGCCTTGGCTGAACCAGGCCCTGGCGAGGATGGAGAAGCGTTGGGTGGCGAGTATCCGCCAGTCCAGCGGCGTGGCTCCGGCGATGGGCACGGGGGGCCCGGCGTCCTGTGTTTCTGTAATCTGCACCTGGCCCCCCAGCGCAATGGCGTACTGCCCCGCGCCGTATCTGCCGACCGCCTCCAG
>JAJHQT010000105.1 GCA_020833205.1 Pyrobaculum sp. | reverse complement strand
GCCTCAGCAGGTCGGGTAAACACGTCTTAGCTGTTACGCCGCGGATTGGAATGTGTGGAGTGGAGTCCCCTATTACATATATCCACGTCCCGTCCGGCGCATACAGCCTCTTCCCCTCCACCCTGTACGTGCCCTCTGCGACGGCCTTGTACAGCGTTGCTAGCTTCTCTTTCGTCTGCATCCACGCCTCCAGCAGAAGCCGTTTCAGCGTGTCTCTGAAGTCAAGGAGCTGACTCCTCTCTCCTCCGAGAGCTGAAACGTCTCGGCGATCCTCTCTGCCGCGTATTCGACGTACAGCATCCAGCCCGGGAAGACCCAGTCCACAGGCCCCCGCAGTACGCCGCGGATGGAGACCTCCTCAAGCACCTCTTCGATAGTCGGCGGCTCGGCGGGCCTCAGCGCGTGCTCTAGACGTTGTTTAATTTCGTTCAACTCCATAATGCGTCAAACGCCGCGGCGGCGAGCCTATCCATGTCTCTTCTTTTGCTTCGCTATATAAGCCTTACTCTCCACAGGTAAAGACCGACAGGTACAGACCCACAGGAGTAATTATACCTGCCAGGATATACCACGTGGAACTGACCGCAGAGGTCGTCCCGCTGTGTGAAAAGGTCTGAGGAGCCGACACATGCAGTTACTTCCCCGCAGTTTTTTCCTCACAAGAGTAATTAAACCGGTGAGCAAATACCTGTAGGGATGTGCCTGCAGGTGGATATCTCTTTTTCCCCATCCTTCGTCCACATTATCCCTCCGGAGGAGCTCTCCGCCCCAGCCGCGGAGCACGAGGCGGCGCCGGAAGGCCCCATAAAAAGATGAGGAGAAAAAAGAGGTCACTGAAGCCCCCGGTTCACCTCTATCAGCTTTTCCATCTTTTCCCCTAATCTCCTCGACCTTCTCCTTTGGTATGAAGAAGTGCAGAATATTTTCAAACTTTTCCGCGTAGGTCAGGTCTAAGACGCTTGAGCAGGCGGTGGAGAACGCAGGCGCGGTGGGGTGGATGCTTTCAGACGACGACTGGAGGAGGCTCGACAGACTCGGCTGGGAGATCTCGCAGAGGATAATCTACGTGACCTGGTGAGCTCCCGGCAAACCTCCCGCAGCCGGGGGGCCTGAGCCGCATCTTCGGAAGTTTTTCGGCTTTCTGCGGCGTGATGTCTACGGAGGATTTATGTTGTGGTAGCAACATATATAAAGGGATTTCAACAATGTGGCTATGTCTCAGGCGTTGAGGGAGTTTTTGCTCAAGAAGGCTAAGCTAGAGTCGCTGTTTAAGTGGGGGGTTCGGTGGAGCCTTTGGCCCGTCCACCTGGTCACCTCTTGTTGCGGCGTGGAGGTTGCCCACGCGTCAGGTCCGGGGTTTGACGCGGAGAGGTGGGGCGTTCTTCCCTTCCACACCATGAGGCAGTCAAACGTCTTACTTGTGGAGGGCACCATCACGAGGAAGATGGCGAAGGTCCTTAAGCAGGTGTATGAGCAGATGCCCGAGCCTAAGTACGTAATTGCCATGGGCGCCTGTGCGGTTAGGGGAGGCCTCTTCTGGAACTCCTACCACGTGGTGCAGGTGGACACGGTGGTGCCGGTGGATGTCTACATCTCCGGCTGTCCGCCGACGCCGGAGGCGGTCATCAGGGCGTTTATGATGGTGCACAACAAGATCAAGGGGAAGCCCGGCCCCTACGTGGAGCCCGTCAAGGTCGACCTAACGCCGTTTCTCCCGCCGCCGCCCAAGCCGCCTGCGAAACCCGCGCCTCAGCAGACACAACAAGCCCCAGCGGCGTAATATGGCGGCGAAGCTCCCGCCCAAATGCCCGCCGCAGGGCGACCACCCACTGCTTGAAAAGGTCAAGCAGACGTTCGGCAGCGCGGTGCTGAACCACGGCGTAACCCCCGAGGGGCACCTCTGTGTGTTGGTCCCGCCTGACAAGATCAGGGACGTGGCGGCCGCCGTCAAGAACATGGGCTTTGACCACGTCCTCTCGCTAAGCGCCGTGGATTACGCGGCCGAGGGAAGGTTCATGGTGACGTACATCTTCGCCTCCTACCTAACCCCCGAGCTCAGAAGCCAGCTTCTACACATAAGAGCCGAGATACCCCGCGACAACCCCAAAATCGCCTCCATAGCCGACATATACCCCTCAGCCGACTACGAGGAAAGGGAATGCCACGAGATGTTCGGAATATGGTTCGAAGGCAACCCGCACATGGGCAAACGATTCCTCCTAGACCCCGACTGTTGCGTAGATGAAAAAACCGGCAAGCCGCTTTACCCACTGCGCAAAGACTACAAAGTCCCAGACTGGGGGCTAACGGGCTAGGGCGGCCTCACGAAGACTCAACCAGGTTTAGTGCGACGGTTAACTAGATGGTTATCGTTGTTGCGGAACGTAGCCGTGTATTGGGTATCGTTTAAACGCGACTACAGTTTTTCTCTGGTTTGCGTAGGCCACAAGCTGTTCTAGGTTTACGGCTGGCACGTAGGCGATCCTCTTCTCGTCTATGGGGACGCCTATCATCGCCGTCTCGTTCGGCCTAATCACGCCGACGTCTCTCAGCTTCTGTATCAAGTCAACTACGTGGGCTTTTCCGTCTATCTCCACGACGACCTCCCGCTTGTGGTCTAGGTCGAAGAGCCGGATCTGCATACTACCTATCTGCCTCCGGCGGGAAGTAGCCGAAGGACATGTAGACCGCAGGCATGTCGGCTAGTCTGCCGCCCTTCATGGCCTCCACCATGGCTCGGAGGTTGCGCCAGCTGGGGGTCACGAAGCGCATCCGGTGCACCCGTTGCAATCCTGTGGCCCAGAGGTGGACCAGCGTGGCGCCTCTGGTAGCCTCGGCAACTGCGAGGTACTCCCCAGGCTCGGGGTATATGTAGGTGTAGACTCCCAGCACGCCGCCTACGCCCTCCCGCCTGTACTCGGGGTTTTTAAATAGAAGCGCCTGGTCGATTACATCGCCCTCCGGAAGAGCCTTTAGGACCTGTTCCACGATAGACATGGATTCGTACATCTCGCGCCACCTAACAAGCGTCCGCGCCCACGCGTCGCCGTCTTTCTCCACCACAACCTCGAAATCCACGTCGCCGTATGCGTCGTAGGGATGAACCTTGC
>JAJHQT010000104.1 GCA_020833205.1 Pyrobaculum sp. | reverse complement strand
ATTTTTTAAATTGGATACACGCCGTACACATGGCGAGAGCAAAAACCGCCACCGCCCTCTCAGACCCCAGAAGAGCCCTCATCCTCAGACTCGTCGAGGAGAAAGGCCCCATCACCCAAGCCCAGATGGTCAAGGCCCTCAACATGTCGTGGGGACAGGTGCAGTGGCATCTCTACGTCCTCGAGAGGGAAGGCAAAATCAGAAGGGTGACTAAAAACGGCCTTACCTACTACGTATCAGCAACGGCTCCTATTGACTTTTCGTCAGGTTTAGAATAAGCGGATTGTAGACCTGGGGCTTGTTGAGGAGGCCTATTGTTAGCGTGGTGTTTCCGCCGTCTATCTCTCTGGGCACCACCACATCTGGAGGCGCCGAGATGGCGTATCTACCAGGCGGCAGACTCAGCCTAACGGCGAATGTCTTATCCGCCGGCACCAGCCCCCAGTTACCAGGACCGAGCAACGTGCGGTTGTAAGCGCCTCTGAACTCCACCTGTTTTACACACGAGACGTAAACCACCTTGTCTATCCTATAGCGTACGCCGAGGTATTCAACAGCTTCCACATCGAGAGGGTTCTGGGAGTCCAGCTCCAGGTATATGTTCACAACGCCCAGTCTCTGCGTGGCGTTTATGTCGTAAGGCTTGAAGAATACCATCTCAAGCGCCATCCGGGAGGCTGTCTGGAGTGGATACGTGGCGTTGCCGGCCGCGGCCTTAAAGACGTACAGGGTGACGGGGTCCTCCACCCTGGCCCGCTCCACAGTCACGTTGAAGTAGTAGAGGTAGACCCCGCCTAGGCCGGCACACTTCAAAACCTCCGGCGTAGCCACGTAGAGGGAGACCGACAGCACCCGGGAGGAGGCCGTGGGCGTGGGCCCGGGCCGCGTCGTGGTGTTGGCGGCCGTGGGCGTGGGCGTGGTGGTCGGCGTGGTGATCGTGGTGGTTTGCTGGGGGGTGGGGGTTGGGGTTGTGAAGTGTACGTAGAGGACGTAGGTTAGGGAAGCACCTGCGGCTATCAATATGGCGAGGGCTATGATAACCGCGTAGTTGCCCGCTGAGGTCATAACGCCCCGTTGATGTGTTCTACGAGGTTTTTGAGGCCGTGTAGATCCACGGCTCTTTCGGCGTCTACCGCGTTTAGGTTGAGGGTGAGGGCGGTCACCGCCACGTTGCCCTCCTTCAACACGACGTAGATGTCTGTGTCTTGCTCGGGCTCAAGGTCTTTGCCGTATAGCCAGAAGTAGTGGACGCCCCGCGGGTCCGTGCGCCTCTCCACAAGTTGCGCATACCTCAGCTTAGCCGCCCTGACGAGACGCGCTACGACTCCTCCTCTGAGTCTGCGGGGGAAGTTTATGCTGATGACGTCTACACCGGCGGGCATGCCGCGTCTCAACACATAGTCGGCGGTGGCCCTAACCACGGCGGCCATCACCCGCAACGCCTCGGCGTCGTTGAGGACCTCGTCCCAGCTTTCTATATGGGCCGAGTAGGCCACGGCGGGGATCTCCAGGAGGGCGGCTTGAAAAGCGGCTCCGAGGGTGCCTGAGGAGAGTATGACCTGGAGCGAGGTGTTATCGCCTAGGTTTATGCCCGACAGCACCAAGTCGTATCTCCTGCCGAGGCCCAGCGTGGCGAGATACACCGTGTCCGACGGGGTGCCGGAGGTGGCCACCGCCCTGAAGCCGCATATATCCACCTCATACATCCTCAGGGGCTTGTGTAGAGTTATGCCAAGCCCCGTCGCCGACTTGGGCGACTCAGGCGCCACCACGTCAACCTCGCCGAGCCCCGAGGCGAATTGATGCAGGAGGCGAAGCCCCGGGCTGTGGACGCCGTCGTCGTTAGTGACCAGAATCCTCACAGGAGAGGAGAAGCGGGGATATTTATGGGTTAGCCACTAGACGAGCTGAAGCTCGATCTTAACGGTGTCGGGCACGCGAATAGTCATCAGACGCCTCAGCACCCTCTCGGAGGCCTCCACGTCTATGAGGCGCTTAGATATGCGGAGCTCCCAGTGGTCGTAGGTGTGGTAGCCCTGGCCAGACGGGGCCCTCCTCACCGTCACCATGAGCCTCCTCGTGGGAAGTGGTATGGGGCCCCTCACCTGCACGCCCATCTTCTTCGCTAAGTCGACGATCTCCTTCGCGACTTGGTCCACATCTGCGGGGTTGGTGCCGTATAGCCTAATCCTCACCCTTCTCTTAGCCGCAAGAGACATGAAGACCCCACGAAAAGAGGGTATATAAACCTTACCGCCGCAGACGCCGCACAGAGAAGGCGCCCAGACGACTGGGAAGGAGGGGGGACGCACCAGCGGCGGCGGCCCCCTACGTGCCAGACACGGCGGGGTTCGCACATGGACGTTGCCATGTGTCCAAAGGCCCTGGGGGTCAGGTTTGAGGGGTTGTGAAGCCCCTTAGACGGAGCACTCACGGAGTTTACAGATAGTGGAAAGTCCCGCCCTTTAGGGCGGGGATGAAAGTTTTAAAGGCGTGCGTTTCTGCAGTAAGCTCCTGCTGGGGGCGGATGACCCGCGGTGCTGGCCCGGGTAGCTCCATGACCCTCACCTGAGGGGCCGATGAGGGCTGGGCGAGGGCGCCTGTGAGCCGTCCGGAGGGCGGGAACCCCCGCCTTTCAGAACGGGGAGGAGGTCAGAGCTAGGCAGGCGGGGAGAGAGGGTGGTGGACCGCGCCAAGCCCTGCGGCGTCAGCGTTGCGATCAGCTTCAGGCTCGGCTCAACATAGGCGACTGCAACCACCGCATATGGCACGACGGGTTATAGAGCCTAAGCCAGGTGGGGAGGAACACACGACGGGGTTGAATGACCGCTAAAGACGGCCGCGGCCAGATCGGCTTGCGTGTGCAGACGTAGCAAAACTTTAAATTTATTGCGCGGGGGGGTATGTGCGGGATTTGGTGGTGTTTTTGGCCGTGTCTTTTGGGCTGGCGGCGTTGTTAGATTTCTGGTTTCTTTCTGTTAAGAGGAGCGCGGCGGATCTGTATGCGCCTGCTCTGTATGGATTTGTATGGGGTTTGCTTCGGATGTATGCGCCGACTGCGGGCGCCCTCTTGGCGATTAAGGCGTCGCGTAGAAGCGTGGTAGAGGAGCTGAAGGCG
>JAJHQT010000103.1 GCA_020833205.1 Pyrobaculum sp. | reverse complement strand
GTCCCCACCTCCCATAAAAACTTTAACGAACCGAATCGCCGCAAAAACGATGAATCATACTTGCAAGTACGCACAGGGCTAATCAGACCTGTGACCCGACACCTGCATTTTCGGCTCTTACTCCTCTGGGACGCCGTATTGGCGTCCCGCAGAGCACCGCAATAAGGGAAAAAGCGGGGGTTAGTAGGGATGCACCTCGTACGCAACCAGGTTTATCCCCTTTTTGAATACAATCCATCTATCGTTTCATTCTCTGTAGTCGTTAACGTCGAATACGCGACACAGAAGATCAGCGTGAGTAAACTTATATAGAGTAGATGTAGTATTTATGATGCAACATATAGTTGTGAGGACATATATAGAGCCGTCGAGGCATCTAGTGCCGGAGTTCTGGGGCGAGGGGCGGGTGGCCGCCATTAGGAAGATGGCGGAGACCGGAATGCCGCATGTTGAGCTGAACGGCCCGGCGAGGCGGGGGAGGTTACTTGACAGGCTGGTATTCAGGGATCTGAGACCCTCCTCGTTGAAGGAGGCGCTTTCTAGGGCGGACAGGTTGGACGTGGACGTGGGGATAGACTTCTTTGGAAACAGGCTGGAGCTCCCGCTGTATATAGGCGATATGTCCTTCGGCGCGTTGAGCGGTAACCCAAACGTCGCAATAGCGAAGGCCGCGACCGAGGCGGGGGCCGTGGCGGGCATAGGCGAAGGCGGCCTCCATCCTGAGGTGGCGAAGTTCCGCAACATAGTGGTTCAGTGGGCCTCGGCGAGGTTCGGCATGGACATGGCCCTCCTCAGGGCGGGCTTGGCGGTCAACATAAAGATCGGCCAGGGGGCCAAGCCGGGCATCGGCGGCCATTTGCCCGGCAAGAAGGTGGTAGACGTGATTGCTCAACTGCGCAAGATACCCGTGGGGAGCGAGGCCCTCTCGCCGGCGCCGCACCACGACATATACTCCATAGAGGACCTCGCCCAACGCGTCAAGGCGCTTAGGGATTTGACGGGGAAGCCGGTGTTGGTTAAGGTGGCCGCCGTCAACAAGATACACTTCGTCGCGGTCGGCGTGGCGAGGTCCACGGCGGAGGGCATAATCATCGACGGCGCCGGCGCGGGGACCGGCGCGACGCCGATTGTGGCGCGGGATCACTTGGGCATCCCCATCGACTACGCCGTTCCCGTGGTCGACGCGTGGTTGCGGAGAGACGGCACCCGTCACAACGTACGCGTGGTGGCTGGAGGTTTGCTTTACAGCCCCATGGACGTGGCGAAGATCGTAGCCCTCGGCGCCGACATGGCCAACCTGGGCACCGCGGCTTTGATAGCTATGGGATGCATAATGTGCCACGCATGCCACACCGGAGGATGCCCGACGGCGCTGACCAACATGATAGGGACGCCCAAAGTCCTCGACATAGAGTGGGCCTCCAGACTGCTTGCCAACTACCTCCTCGCCATCGGGAGGGGGCTCAAGGCCGTGTTGTATGCCCTGGGCATGTCCAGCATAAGGGAGCTGGTAGGGCGGAGGGATCTGCTGGAGGCGTACTACGTAGATGCCTATCTCGCCGAGGCGTTGGGCTTGACAGTTAGGGAGGAGGGGGAGGAGGCGTGGATAGATCCGAACGTCCGGCAACTAGTGCAGAGGGAGTACTACGAGGAGGGGCGGCCGCCCATAACTGGGATGGGCGGCGTCGTGCCGGGGTACACCACGCCGGCGAGGCGGCCGCTCGATCTGTTGCGCATAGAGGCGGCGCAGGTGACCCACCCCTCCGTGGACCCCTACAGAGAGGATCTGGAGGTTTCAGTGAGAATAGGCGACGAGGAATACCACACCCCTGTCGTGGTGCCTGCGATAGACGACGCGGCGGTGTTGGCGGCCTACGCCCTGGGCGCCCCCATCTACGGCAAAAACGCATACGGGCTGAGGCACATAGACGAGGGCGCGGTAGTGGTGCCGCCCGGCCACGAAGTCGACGTCGCCTCAGGCGTGGTAGTGATAGATGAGAGACTAGGAGGCGGCCTTTTGGAAGAGGCTGTGGCGCGGCTCGACCTAGATCTTAGGCGGAGGGGCGTCAGGGGGCAGGTATACATAGTGGCGGTGGGGAGGCTGTACAACGGCGGCGACATATACAAGCTCGCGGCGCTTGGGGCGGATCTGGTGGCCCCCCTGGGGATCTTTGAATATGTCAAGGAGCGGGTCAAGCATATGGAGCTGAGGGCCCGCATGATGAGATACGAAAACGTAATCAACGCCTTGACCAAGGAGCTCAAGTTCCTCATGGGCGCCAACGGGGTCACCAGCTATTACCACACGCTGGTCGGAAACAGAGACCTCCTCAGATCGCTAGACGGAAGAATCGCGAAGCTCCTAGGGGTTGAGGTAGCGGGCAAGTAGCTTCCTCCTGCACCTCTCGCAGAAGTAGGCGGTCTTTCTGTCGGTGTCTAGCAAAGTGTTACTGAAGTACATGACGCACTTAGGGTTGGAGCAGTGACCCAAACCGTAGAGATGCCCAGCTACAGCATAAATACCAATTTGTGGAAACAGCCAGTAGTTCAGAAGCCCATGTGCAAAAATGGAACTATTAGCGCCGCCCGGGATTTGAACCCGGGATCTGGGGTTCTTGAGCAGTGTAAGGTATGGGGGTGGCCGCCGGGGACGTCTAGAGGCCACATGTAGCCCTCCGGCTTCGTCTTGTTGGGCCTCACCATCATGAAGCGTGCATTCACGGAACTATAAAAAACGATGAACCGTTGCCTGCAGGTACTTCTTCACAGGAGTAATTGCACCTGTAAGGAAAAACCTGTAAGACTGTACCTGCGAGGAGTGGGGTGTCCCGATTAGAGCCCAGTGTTGTGAAACCCGGTAAACTGTGTCGTGTACGTAGATGTTGAGAAAAAGAGGAGATTACCACGGGAACGGTTCATTACGTTTAATTGGTCACAGCGCTTCATGGAGAAAATTGAAAGAATTCTCGAAAGATACAAAATCTACCTAGGCGTAAAGGATGTCAAATTGGTGGTGAGCCCCTACAAGACCAGAGACGCCTTCACCAACCTGTCCAGCTCCCCGCCCACCATCTACCTAAATGAGCATCTAATCGACGACGAGGAGGTTGTTGAATACCTAATCATCCGCGAGTTGATACACATAAAGCTCAACATGTACCCT
>JAJHQT010000102.1 GCA_020833205.1 Pyrobaculum sp. | reverse complement strand
GGGGAAGGAGCTTAAGTACGACTACCTCGTAGTGGCCACCGGCGCCGTGGTGAAGACCGAGGCGCTTCCCGGCTTCGGCCAGGCCTGGCACACCCTGTGGACCTACGAAGGCGCCAAGAGACTCAGGGAGGCCTTATCCAGGTTCAACGGCGGCACGATCGTAGTCTCCGTGACCTCAACGCCGTTTAAATGCCCCGTGGCGCCCTACGAGTTCATGGGCCTTCTCAACGACTACTTAATGGCCACGGGCCTCAGGACCAAGACCAAGGTCGTGTTTACTACCGTGGCCCCGCACATCCACGCCCAGCCCCAGGTCAACAAGTTCCTTGAGGAACAACTTAAGTTCTGGGGCTTTGAATACAGGATCAAGTTCCGGATAAACGCCATAGAGCCCGGCAAGGTCTCCGGCCCGGAGGAGATAAAGGCGAACTTGATAGTGGCCGTGCCGCCGCACGGCGGCGCGGAGGTGGTGGTTAAGTCCGGCATAGGGGACCAGGCGGGCTGGGTGCCCGTGGATAGGTACACGCTTCAGATACAGGCCCAGGGCGCCACGGGGGCGGAGATGGCGCTGGGCGACGCCACCAACCTCCCGGTTCCCAAGGCCGGCTCCGTGGCCCACCTCCAGAGCGAGGTGGTCGCGTCGCGCATCGCCGAGGAGATCCAGCTGGGCCACGCCGACACCAAGTACAACGGGAGAGTCGTATGCTTCTTACTAACCGGCTTCGAGGAGGCCACCCAGGTCTCTTGGGACTACGAAAACCCGGCTAAATACCCGCCGCCGCCCAGCCGCTTCTTCCTAAGGCTGAAGGACATGACTAACTACTCCATATGGTCGGCCATTAGGTGCGGGCTATGAGCGCGGCGGAGGAGAAGCTCGACAAGCTACTCGAGTTGCTCCAGGGCGAGAAGACGCGCGACGCGCTTACCGCCTTGGTTCAGCGCACAGACATCTTAAAGGAGCTTGTCAACACACTTTACGACTTTAAACGTAGCGGCGTGTTGGACGATCTGCTTAACGCGGCGGCTACCTTCAGGTTTTTCACAGAAGGCCTATTCACCAGAGACTTCGTGGAGAAAGTGGCCAAGTTGCAGGAGGTGGCATTGATAGCGGGGACAAACCTGGCCATGGACAGCTCCAAGGTGGACTGCCTCACCTACGCCCTGGCCGCCGCAGACGACGCAAAGCCCGTAGGCCTCTTCGGCCTCCTCTCGGCGCTGAGGGACCCAGAGGTGCAGAGGGGCCTCGGCTTCCTAATAGCGGTGCTGAAAAAGCTCGGAAGTTGCCAAAGGTAACGTCCATTCTCTATCGCAGTGTTGATCTTTGTTTCGCATCGATGATGTAGGCCGCGCGGGGTTGCTCACCCCTTGAGATGCCATCTAAGTCGATAGTCTAGCATTTTGGAGCTTTAACTAGAGAGGACGCCGCTGTCTCAGCGTTGGCTGGGCATTAAATTATGCATTTCGCATGTCCATGTATTACTTGGGTGGGTTGCGACAGCCGCGGGCGACTACGGGTACATTAGGAGAGGTCCGTGCTGAGTCGCCGCGGTGTCTACACGGTGTGCGAGGGGGCGAGGTGCCCCTAGCCTCTTTAGTTGCTGTAGTGTGCCCGTGGCGTTTTTTGTTATACGACAACCAGTACGCCGTTTTTGCCAGGGCTATAGGCTGCCAGTTGTAGGTCGAGCGGAGGCGGCTGAGTCTCAGAGGGCGGGCTGTATGTGTACTTAAGAGCGCTTGTGTTGACGTTGCCCAACAGCGATGCTTATTGCAAGACCTACGGCTATCCCCGCCGCCGCGTAGCCCCTGGCGCTTTTTCCGCCGCATGGGCTTCAAGCTTTATCTCTTCCGCCATGTGCGGAGGTGGCCGCCGATATATAAATGTAGCTAATCGTGTTAACATTAGCATAATTAGTAAACTTTATATTTACTATAGGCAGGTTGTCACATGCCCATCTTAAAGAGAATAGAGGAAAGGACCTACAAACCGGACCTACGTGGGTACGTATGCCCGTATCCCCATATGTACACGCCGCAAGCTCTGCCTAAGTTGCCTAAGGGTTCTGTGCCTAAGGTGCTAATCGACAATCAGCCGTCTATAGAAAGCACAAAGTCTGCGGCTCAGAAGGGAGGCACGCTGTCTATAAGCCTGAACTCAAGAAGTGGAGTGTGGTACATATAGAGCTGTGAAAGTCGGCGTTATCTTGACCTCGGACGACCCGGTGAAGCTGTACGAGGCCGCCACATACGTCGCAACTGAACTGGCCAGAGGCAACGAGGTCGTCGTGTTCGTGACGGGGAGGGCGACGTTGGCCTTCGCCGGACGCTCGACGCCGCCTGATACGCCTGAGATGAAGAGGATGAAGGAGCTTCATGTTGTGTGGGACGAGCTTCTCGCGGCTACGCGTCCCATGGGTGTTAAGATAATCGCGTGTGAGACGGCGAGTAAGATCTTCGGCGTGGGTGAATCCGACTACTCCAAGCTCGGCCTTGTCGACGTCGTCTCTTCTATGTATACGTTTCTGGAGGAGGTGGGAGAGGGCAGGTTGGTGACGTTTTAGCATGAAGGCTGTGGAGGATTTAAAAAGGCCGTGGAGTCCTGAGGCGGCGGGCGCGGTGATAGGTCTCAACGCGGTGATTTGAGTGGTTAGGAGTCCTCGGCACGTCACCGGGCCCGACTACCAGTTTGGGTGTGGCTCTTCTACGTCCTCACGGGCGGTCTGCTCAACACCAAGGCGTGGGGCCGTGTCACCGATAATCTAGGCGGAGCCGTCTACGTGGTCTACGTTGACGGCGTAGAAATTGTGAGGAGGTTAGACGCCCCATGGCGTGGCCCCACACGGTTGTTTTCGTGGACTGCAGCGTTGCGGAGAGGCTGAGACCGGCGGTGGCTCCCCGTGGCACGTCTCTAAGAAGATTGGGAGACCTGTGGTTTTTACGCCCCGTGGCACGTCGAAGGGGAGGTAGGTGCAGACTGCTACGTTGAACTCCTTAAGCGCCTCCAGCAACTTCCTGCCTTCGTAGGCTAGGAAGACGCGGCCGGGCTTGAAGAGCCTCAGCACCTCCACAGCCTGCGGATTATCGCTGAGCACTAGGGCGCAGGTCACCGGGTCCGCCTTATCACAAACCGCATCCAGCCGTCTCCTAGCTCTTGGAACTCCACGAGCTC
>JAJHQT010000101.1 GCA_020833205.1 Pyrobaculum sp. | reverse complement strand
GCGAGGAACGCCACCTTATCCGCCATGGAGGTGCAGATCCCACTTATTTTTATATTTTATTATCGATGGACCGGAAAGGAGCAACTACACTGAGGCTTGCGGTCCGTTTTTAAATTTTGTTAACATAATAACGTAATTATGGTATGTTCTAGTAATGAAAAAGATTTATATATGGAGGTCTTTGTGATCCTATGTCTGAGAAGGTCGAGAAGAGAAATAAGCTGGCGATAATCGCGTGGTCCGGCACCGTTGATAAGCTCTACCCAGTGGCGATACTATCTAGCGCCGCCGCGGCGGGCGGCTGGGAGGTGGAGGTATTCTTCACTTTCTGGGCCTTGAACGCCATTAGGAAGGAAATGTTGAACGCCCCGCCCAAGATCTCGGCGGACTTCGCCGAGTACGGGCCTGCTGTTGCACAAGCCATCAAGCAGATGAACTTCCCGCCGTGGTTTGAGCTGTTGCAACAGGCAAAGGCCATGGGCAACGTGAAGGTCTACGCATGCTCCACCACCATGGAGATGTTCGGCATAAAGGACAAATCCGCCCTGGCGGATTTCGTAGACGACGTGGTGGGAGCCGCCACCTTCCTCGAGCGGGCAAAAGACGCCGCGGTGACGCTGTTCATCTAGGCGTTAATAAGGCTTAAAAAACTCCGCCTCTTTTTCGCCATGTCAATAAAACCTGCTAAAACTCTCGACACAAGGGGAAAGTTCTGTCCCATCCCTGTGATGGAGACGGCTAAGGCAATTATGCAGATCGGCGTGGGCGAGGTGCTTGAGGTCCTCGCCACCGACCCCGCGGCGGATCCAGACATAAAGGCCTGGGCCAAGAGGATGGGGCATGAGGTGGTTTCTGCGGAGAAAACGCCGGAGGGCTACCTGAGGATTCTGGTGAAGAGGCTTAAGTAGCGCTACAGCTCCACCACGTGAGGCGGCGCCTGGAAACCCACCTTTTTATGCATCCCGTCGCAGAAGGGCTTGTTGGACGAGTAGCCGCATCTACACAGCGCCGCCTTTACCTGTCCGTCGACCTCCACCAGGTGAGACCCGTTCTCACGTGCGATTATCTTAACCAATACATCTCACCACCTCCCCTTAATAAGCATTGCGCCCTCCCTATATTTATTTGGTGATGTCCGGGGGAATACATGGAGGATGTTAGGCTTTCTTGCCTCAAGGCAACCAAGCCGCCGTTTGTGTTGGAGGGTCTTCACAGCCCGGTGAAGTGGTGGGGGTGGTGCCGCGAGGCCTTCGAGGCGGCGAAGGCACTGGATAGGCCGGTTCTGGTGGACGTGGGGGCTGTGTGGTGCCACTGGTGCCACGTTATGGACGAGACCACGTACTCCGACCCCGAGGTGGCTTCGCTTGTCAACGAGAACTTCATTCCTGTCAAGGTGGATAGGGATGAGAGACCGGACGTGGATAGGCGGCTCCAGGAGATGGCCCAACTCATCTCCGGCCAGTCTGGCTGGCCGCTTACGGTCTTCATGACGCCGGACGGAGAGGTCATATGGGCGGCCACCTACCTCCCCCCGCGCGACATGGGGAGGACGCCGGGGATGCTCACGATCCTCAAGGCGGTGCTTGAGGCGTATAGAGGGAAGCGCGGCGATATTGCCAAATTCGCCGAGGAGCTCAAGGCGGAGGTGGCGGCTTGGCACACGCCGGCGCCTGGGGAGCCCGAGAGGGAGATCCAGCTGGAGCTCTTGACGGCGCTCGCCTCCAGCTTCGACGCTGAGTACGGCGGCTTCGGCGGCGCGCCCAAGTTCCCGCCTATCGCCCAGCTGGAGCTTTTGTTGATGCGGTATTTCTACGACAAGGTGGGCCTCTACCGGAGGATGGCCGAGGCGACGCTGGACGCCATGGCTCTCGGCGGTGTTTACGACCATCTGCTGGGTGGCTTCTTCCGCTACTCCACCGACCGGATGTGGCTCATACCGCACTACGAGAAGCTCCTCATAGACAACGCAGAGCTTCTGGCCATCTACGCCGAGGCCTACGCCCTCTTCGGCAAGCCGCTGTATTGGAGGACTGCGAGGGGCATAGTGGCGTGGTTCGACGAGTTCATGAGGAGACCTGGAGGCGGGTACTACGCGAGCCAAGACGCAGACGTGGAGGGGGGCTACTACCGGTGGGACCTAGACGAACTCAGGGAGGTGTCCGGCGAGCTGTGGCCCCTCGCCGTGGAGCACTTCGGCCTCCTAGACGTGGAGTGGCCCGAGGGCAAGGCCACGCTCCGCGTGGCGAAGCCTGCGGAGGGGCCGGAGGTGGAGGAGATGTATCGGAGACTTCTCGCGGCTAGGCGCCGGCGGAGGCCGCCTCGGGTGGACACCACTGTGTACTCGGGGTGGAGTTGCGCGGCGGCGCGGGGCGAGCTCCTCTCGGCTAGGCTCGCCGGCGTGGGCAACTGGAGACATGCCTTGGACACTGTGGATTTCGTCATGGCCCAGATGTGGGACGGGGCCCGGCTGTTGCATGGGTGGCGGGACGGCACCGCAGTCGGGAGGGCTGTGGTGGAGGACTACGGCTACTGCATCTTGGCGGCGCTGGAGACATGTGGCAGGTCAGGGGAGTTGAAATACGTGGACTGGGCGCTGGAGCTGGCCGGGTCCCTCGTGGCTGGGCATCTAGACGGCGGCGGCTTCAGAGACGTGGAGGAGGTGGACCCCGTCGTGGCGACGCCGCACTACCCCTTCCTAGACACGCCCAACTTCTCGGGCAACTCTGTCGCCGCCATTTCGCTGGTCCTCCTCTCCATGGTCACCGGTAGACAGGACCTCCGGGAGGCGTCGGGCAAGGCCCTCCGCGCCCTCTTCGGCTAGTTGCGGCGTGTTGGGCCCTCGGCCGCCGGGCTCGCCATAGCTGTCGATCTCTACTTGATGGAGCCGCCTAGGACGGTGGTGGTGGGCGACGCGTCTGCGCTGGCGGAGACGGCGCTTTACACCTACCGGCCGTGGCACCTAGCGGTTCCAGTCGCCACGGGGGAGTGGCCGTACCCCGAGCAGTCGATAAAGGCGATGCTGAGGGGGCCGAGGCCGGCGGCATACGTCTGCGCCGGCATGGCGTGTTCCATGCCGCTGACTGAGCCGGAGAAGCTCAGGGAAAACATATTGAAGTTTCGGAAAGAGGCCTACAGACTCTAGGCTGACACCTGGAGGGCTTCTTCAAATT
>JAJHQT010000016.1 GCA_020833205.1 Pyrobaculum sp. | reverse complement strand
AGCCCCCGCTGTTCGATCCAATTCCGAAGCTTTACCCCGTAGACCCGCGGCGCTTGGGCGAGGTCTTGCACAGTACGAGAACTGGTGAGGAACATGGCGGTCTTGATCTCCGCAACGACGGCCTCTATCTCCTCCCTCAGCCTCCCCTCCAGCACCGCCTTTAGGAATGGTTGCGACATAGTGAAGAAGTGAGCGCCGAGGGCGATTGCCTTTGCCCCGTCGAGGCCGCCTCTAATGCCGCCTGATGCGATTATAAAGCCGGCATACGCCGACTTGACTTCACATATAGACGCCGCAGTGGGTATGCCCCACGTCTTGAAGGTCTCGGCAACTCTTTGGTGTCTATATGAGCCGGAGGCTCTGGCGCCCTCTATGGCCACAAACGAAGTCCCCCCGAAACCGCCGACATCTACGGCGTCTGCAAGACCCGCAAGGCGTGCCGCAACCTCTTTCGAAATGCCGTTACCCACCTCTTTCACAATGATCGGTCTACCGGCATATTTCTTAACGGTTTTTATCTTCTCTAGAACACCCCTGAAGCGGGGCTCCCCCTCTGGCTGCACCACCTCCTGCGCCGGGTTTAAGTGGATCGCAACGGCGTGCGCGTCGATCATCTCGACGGCTTGAGAAACCCACTCCGCAAGCTTCTCCTCGGGCAACTCGACAAGCTGAGGCGCGCCTAGGTTAGCCACCTTAGGCACAGAGGGGGCGTTTTGCTTAACCACTTCAAACGTCCAACGCACCTCCGGCTTGATCAACGCAATTCTTTGAGAACCCACGTAGATAGGTATCCCGAATTCCTCAGCCGCCTTCGCAAGCTCAGCGTTTATCTTACCAGCGAGCTCAGTCCCGCCGGTCATGGCGCCTATGCCAAATGGAGCTCTTACCTTAGCCCCTAAAAAACTAGTGGTTAACTCCACCTCAGAAAAATCTATCTCTGGAAGCGCATTGTGGACGAGAAATACCTCTTCAAGCCAAGAAGAGCCGACTTGAGAGATCTCCGACGCGGCCAAGTAGATGTGGTCGTTTTTCCGTTTATCTATCCCCATTACTGTTTCTGTTGCGCCCTAGCTCTTACACAGCCGCGGCCAGTACAACGCGAGCCGATGAAGCCCACCTTCTGGCCCGGAGGCGCCGTCTTCGGCACCGGGGTGCCGCCCTTCTGATGCGAACCGCCGCCGTGCGGATGCGCGTACGGCGACATCGCCTTACCTCTAACAAGCGGATACTTCCACGCCTTCGCCCTAGCTCTGTGGTACTTCTTGCCGGCCTTCAAAATAGGCTTCTCAATCCTCCCGCCGCCGGCCACTATGCCCACAGTAGCCCTGCCTCTGGAGTCGACCTCCACCACCCTCCCACTGGGCAACCTAACTATAGTCTTGTTCTCCTCAGGCTTCTGGCCGATCACCACGGCATATGTGCCGCCCGAACGGGCAAACTTACCCCCGTCCCCCGGCCTCTTCTCTACGTTAAACACCATAGTGCCCTCAGGAACCCTGCCCAACACAACCACGTTGCCGGTCTTAGGAGACGCGGCCTCGCCAACCTCGACCAGTTGCCCCACGTAGAGGCCCTCGGCGGCGTAGTTGAGAAACTCTACGCCGTTCTCCAGCCTGATCCTAGCCACAGGGGCGTTTAAACCCGGCTCGTGCAGAATCTCAACCACGTAGCCCCTCCCCGAGGCCGCCGCAGGCGGCGGATACCTCACAGGCCCGTCTCTCTTCCAGCTAGGCGACCGGAACTGTGAACCGCCTCTCCCCCTCCTCTGCACTAAGATCCTTTTACCCATCGCGCACCAAGAGAGAACAGTTTATAAACATTTACGTGAGAGACAAATGGGTGAAGTGATGCACCTATACTGAGTCGTGACGACCACACGGCACACGGATTCCCCGCGACAATGTTTAAATACATCTCACAGGTTCCGACGCCATGGGTCGCGTCAGGCCTAGATACATCAAGTCGCTTGGAGAGAAGCTCCTCGAAATGTACCCAGACAGATTTACTGACAACTTCGAGGAGAACAAAAGAGCCGTCGCGGAGCTTGCGGATATACCGAGTAAGTCCGTGAGGAATAAGGTGGCTGGCTACATAACTCGCCTCGTAAAGAGGCGTAAAGCTCAAGAAAAGGCTGAATCCACGGTGTGATATGCCCCTCGCCAAGGGCGACTACATACTCCTGGACTACACGGTAATTGATAAGGATAGCAACAAGGTCGTCGAAACCACTCAAGAGGCCGCGGCCAAGGAGGCCGGCTTGTATAGGCCAGAGGAGGTGTACGGCCCCCGTCTTGTTATTCTTGGCGAGACGCCTCTTTGGGAGCCTGTGGAAAACGCGTTGCTTAACATAGACGAGGGTCAGGACTTCGAGGTAGAAGTGCCCCCTGAGAAGGCGTACGGCGTTAGAGACCCAGGCAAGGTGAAGATTGTGTCTATTAGAGAATTTCACCGCCACGGCGTCGTTCCGAGCGTCGGCGACGTAGTCGACTTCGAGGGTCAACGTGCCAGGGTGGTGTCTATATCCGGCGGCCGTGTCGTGCTGGACTTCAACCACCCGCTTGCCGGCAAGAGCTTCATAGTGAGGGGTAGAGTGGTCAAGAAACTCACAACCGCCGAGGAGAGGGCCGTTGCCCTTCTTAAGCTGTATCTGCCAAGGATTTCTGAAGACAAGCTAAAGACCGCGTTTGAGGGCGAGGTCTTAACTGTGATTTTGCCTGCCGAGGTGCTACTCTATGAACGCATCGGCGGCGTGCTTCTTCAGTACGCTTCTGAGGTTTCTACAAAATTCCAAGGGGTGAAGAGGATCAGATTCATCCAGGAGGTGGAGTTGAAGAGTTGAGCCAATATTTATAAGTCATTTTCAACACCTCGTCGATGACAACTACGGTGGGGATAGTTGTAAAGGACGGGGTCGTCTTAGCCACAGACAAGAGAGTTACCGCAGGCTATTACATAGCGCATAAGCGCGGCGAGAAGATTTGGAAAATCGATGACCACGTAGCCGCCACCATGTCTGGCGGCGTCGCCGACCTTCAGTCTATCTTGTCTTTTCTCACCCTCCGCGCTAGGGAGTACAAAACGGAGTACAAAAGGCCTATACCCATACGCGCCTTGGTAAACTACGTGTCTCTAATCCTTTTCTACTCTCGTCCTTACGTATACCTAGTGCACTCGATAATTGGCGGGGTGGACGAGGAGGAGGGGGCTGTGTTGTATATGACTGACTGGCTTGGCACAGTGACTAAGGAGAGGTATGTGGCCACGGGTAGCGGCTCGCCCTACGCCATGGGCGCGCTTGAGGTTGAATACCGGGACGACTTAACTCTTGAAGACGCGGTTAACCTCGCCATAAGGGCAGTGAAGGCTGCGATTAGAAACGATCCCGGCTCTGGCGAGGGAATTGACGTGGTCACGATTACGAGAAAAGAAGGATTTAGACGCGTCTTCACGGCGCAACAAAAGATAGTGTTGCCGGAGTAGAGGCCAAACGCTTCCAGACTCTAAACATAAAAACACTCTGCATCTAACATATATGCAGATCGAAGACGTGTGGATTAGGAAAATCTTCACTGGCCGTGGAGACGTCGCTGTTGAAGTCGAATTAACGGTAGAAGATCCCTCGTCTGGCGAGGTCTTAGTCGCTAGAGCCGCCGCGCCTGCCGGCGCCTCCAGGGGCATGCACGAAGTGGCCTACTTCCCCGAGGGAGGTGTAGACGCCGCCTTGGCGGCTTTCGAGAAGCTAGTGGCGCCGGAGGTCGTCGGACTAGACGTCACAGAGCCCTACGTGGTAGATGGTAAGCTCGAGGAGATTGACGGCACTCCTAGATTTGAGCGCATCGGTGGCGCGGTCGCCGTAGCGACTTCCTTCGCCGCGGCCGAGGCCGGCGCGGCGGCGTTGGGCATACCGCTTTTCGCCTTTATAGGCGGCGCATACGCGCGGAAACTCCCCCTGCCGCTCGGCAACGTGATAGGCGGAGGAAAACACAGCAGAGGGCTGGGCCCCGACATACAGGAATTTCTCGTCATCCCGCTTAATCCTCCGGACATCTTCACAGCCGTATACGCCAACGTTGAGGTCCACAAGAGGGCGCTTAAACAGATCCTTAAGGTGGACAGCTCTTTTACAGGCGGTAAAAACGACGAGGGTGCCTGGACGCCGCGTATATCTTCACGAACAGCCCTAAAGATATTGAAGGAGGTCGCGGCAGAGGTCGGCGGCGAGTTAGGTGTTGAGATAGGTTTAGGCGTAGACATCGCTGCGTCTAGCCTCTGGAACGGGGAGAAGTACATCTACAAGAACGAAGGCGTCGAGAGGGGGCCAAGAGAACAACTGGAGTTTGTAGCTAAGCTTATCGAAGAGTTCGACCTTGTATATGTAGAGGACCCCTTCCACGAGGAGGATTTTCGGTCTTTTGCAGAATTGACAGATAAGCATCGAGACAGGTTGATAGTCGGCGACGACCTCTTTGTCACAAATCCAGCGCGTATAAGAGAGGGAGGCAAGCTCAAGGCAGCCACTGGCGTGATAGTGAAGCCTGACCAGATAGGCACTCTCCTCAGAGCTTACCAGGCGGTAATCACGGCGAGAGAATACGGCATGAGACCCGTGGTGTCGCACCGCTCGGGAGACACAGAGTACAAAACCCTCGCGCATATAGCCGTGGGCTTCGGCGCAGACGTGATAAAGACCGGCATAATGGGCGGCGAGAGGACGGCGAAATTAAACGAACTTATTAGGCTAGGCGACTACCTAGGCAAATGGGCTGTCCTTCCACAGCTCCATTGGCGATAGGAAACAACGTATTTTAATGACTTCCAACGGGGTTGTGTGGGGGTCCGCGTAAAGATGCGTATTTGGGTCGACAAAGACGGCCAGGAAATCATAGGATCCGGCATCTACAACATCTTGAAGACGTTAGAAGAAACAGGGTCTATAGCCTCTGCTGCGAGGAAGCTTGGTTATTCTTATAAATTTATCTGGACATACATAAAGAAGCTTGAAGACGTGTTAGGCGTCCCGCTTGTGGAGTCCCGCCGTGGAGGCAAAGAACGAGGCGTCACAGAGCTCACAGAGGTGGGTAAACTTCTGTTGAGCTACTACGAGTCGATGAGCAAAGACGTGGAACAGGTGGCAAAAACATGGGAAGCCCGGTTTTCAGAACTCATATCTGCCTTGGAACAATACAGATCTAAGGAGTCTTCAAAAGACGAAAAGGATGAGATACCGTATTACGAAGAAGAATAGGGTTTGAGGTACCTCCCAAGGCGCTTGTTGTTACCGCCGTTTGTATGTCACATACTCGCGGCCTTGGGGGACCAAGAGCAGACTCGCGTATTCCCTCGCCGTTCCAGCAGATTCTTTGGTCCACATCTCTCTTACTTCGCACAGAGTTTGCTGAACGCCAGCTCCAGCTTCCCTTGCGGCGCCATCCTTTGCACATTCAGCTAGTTAAGCGAGAGATGCGCCTCAGACCCGTTATGTAGACCTCCGTCATGTAGGATGTGTGTTTCTCCCTCTGTCTCGCCACCTCAACTGAAGGCGTCTGTACTCGTAACCTCCACTAACCTGTCCCTGATACGCTATGCCCAGCCTCTAGCCCAATCAGTGCCCAAAGGCGCCATGCTCTGATACTTCTTCAGTAATTCGTCAACGAGGTCCGGTCGAAGAGGGGTAAAGCTTAAACCGTGGCTCCCGCCGGGTTAAGGCGTCTCTAACTGCGTAGAACAACCCCTCTACATCTCTATTCTTGATGTACGGCAAAAGATCTACTACGGGCTCCGAGTAGATGCAGGTCTTGAGTTTCCCATCGCTCGTGAGCCTCATGGTGGAGCAGCCGCTACAGAAGGTCGGGTTGTTGTAGTTTTTAATAAGTTCGATAACTACTCCGCCAAGTATAAACATTGGCCTGTTGTGGAGTTCTTTTCTAAGCCCAACCGGTCTACCTCCCAGCTCAGTTATGGTTTTTGCCACGGTTTCCACCGGCTCGTAAAAACGACTGAATACGTCCGCGCCTTGTCCCGTTGGCATAAGTTCTATGAGCTGTAGAGATGCGCCTAGCGAGGAGGCGAGTTTGACGAGCTCCTTAACGCTTTTCCTGTCTGTATTCACGTCTTTCAACACCACTGCGTTTAGCTTTATCGACATCCCAAGTTCTCTACTCTTATGAAGCCCACGTAGAACCTCACGTAGTAGGCCGGCCGGCGTGCCTGTAACTTTCGCGTATATCTCCGGCTCAGTTGTATGCACCGACACGTTTATTCTACGCAACCCAGCCGAGCTCAGCCTCTCAGCCCATCTGTTTAACAGATAACCATTTGTAGTCAACGAGACTGGGGCTCCTGTCTTTGCGATATTAGCCACGATGAGGTCTATGTCTCGTCTCAGAAGCGGTTCGCCCCCCGTTATCTTGAAATCTAAAACTCCAAGAGAAGCAAAGAAAGAGGAGATAAATCCATAATCTTCAGCAGTTAGATAAGTTCCCTGTCGTCTAAGTTGCCCTTCGAAGTGGCAGAAGACGCAGTTATAATTACAGTCGTCGTTCACCACATACCTAACCTTCAGGAATGGCCTTCCATACCTGTCAAATAACACCGCTATTTCTCGAATAGCAGATAAAATATGTTTTCCGTCTACGTCTACTACACGTATACTTATATCTCTGCGTTTTTCGGCTACTGGTGTGGTACATATCGGCGGTGCCGGCGCTTTTGGTCGTTGTGTTTGGGTGGCGGCTCTATAGACACTACGTTGCTTCGTTGTGGGCAGGATCCGCAGTGTTTCTGTTAATTTTTTCTATCGACTATGCAACAATCTTTATAAATTCATTAATGGTAACCTTAGTTTCGTTTAGGGCATTATTTGATAGATATAAAAACATGATAATAATTTTCTTTATTCTTGTGACAATCATAAAAATTTTTATATTTACTGAATATTACCTATATGAAAAATTTACATATATATACTATTTAATTGATGGTATATTTACAGGTCTATCGGCGTTTCTGATGTATTCATATACGTTTAAGCCGTTTAAGCTCGACCGTCTATTTTGGCTTCTGGCGCCAGCGGCTGTCCTCTCCTCTGCGTCTTCTATGCCTGTGTCTGTACTTACAAGTTCTGTGTTGGCCCTCGTAGACGTACAGCCGCCGTCTGTTGCGATAGTGGCGGCGCTTAATGCGGCGTATTTAATTACGACGTCCAGCAACCCTCTGGAACTCACGGCTCCCGTAACCTTTGTCCTGGCCTACCTGTTTACTTACAAGAGGGTGTTGTATCTGTCGCCGCTTGCCCCAGTGGGATGGCTCTACTCCTGGTTGGGCGGTAGGTATAAGGTCATCAAGCTTCTGGGGGTCGGCGGATTTAGTTACGTCCTGGCGGTAAAACAGAAGAGGAGCGTCTACGCGGCCAAGGTGCTACGCTACGTAGATGACTACGGCTCTCCATTAGCTGGCGACGAGAATATACTGCGTGTGTTTGGACAGGAGATGAATAGGTACCTAGAAATAAAGTCGGACTACGTGGTGAAGGCTTACGAGGTGTATCTACCTGCCGTTGGGTACAGGGACGCTATTCAGTACATGAGAAATCCGCCGTATATCCTGTTGGAGTATATGGAGGGGGGCACGCTTAGAGATCTCTTGAGAGCCCTCAAGAGGCTACAGGTAGAACAGGCAGTGAGGCTGTTTATACAGCTGGCCCAAGGCCTCTACGACATCCATAGACACAACGTCGTCCACCTAGACATAAAGCCTGAAAATATTATGTTTACTCGAGACAGGAAAACGGCGAAGATCGGCGATATGGGTATAGCGAAGGTAGCAACGGGGGGATACGTGCGCAGTAGCTACATGTCGCCTGCCTACGCGGCGCCGGAGGTAAAGAGGGGACTGGCCACCTTTGCGTCAGACATCTACTCACTTGGCTGCGTCATGTACGAGGCCGTCACCGGCATTAACCCCAACGTCTTCGTTGAGAATGGCTACCAGATCCCGCCGCCCAGTACGTACAACGCCGAAGTGCCCCCCTGGCTTGACGAGATACTGCTCAAGATGTTGCGTCTAGAACCGGCGGAGAGGCCCACGGCGGCGGAGTTAATTATATTTTTAAAGAAGACCGTTGGCAAGAGCTAATGCCCTGGCGGTGCCCCATCTGCGGCACGGAGAACCGCGACGACGCTTTGACGTGCAAGGTCTGCGGCGCCTACAAGCCCGAAGCCACCACGAGGAAGACGGCGCAGATTAAAGAATCCATCTCTGTCTCTTTGTTCGTTGAGGTTCTTGAAAGCCCGGTCGAATCCCTTGTGGGTAGGCGTTTCGAGTTCAAGGTAGGCACGCCGGGGGCCGTAATCACGGTGGGCAGAGCCGTGGAGAACCAGGTAATTGTGCCGGACCCGGCGGTATCGCGCCGTCATTTACGCCTTATAGTTACTTCCAACGGCGTCGTCGTAGAAGATTTGGGCAGTACCAACGGGACGTATCTGGTGGAGGGGGGAGGGGAGCGTCTGGTAAAGGTCGAGAACGTGGGTAGGCAAGCCGTCGTGAGGGTGGGAGGCACCAAACTGAGGATAGCCCTCCTGCCTTCTTGAAAAAACTTTATTAACCCTACTATTGGCGCAGTTCGTATGTCAGAGGAGATGCAGTATGAGTATTTAGTGCCTCTGGAGAAGTACTTAAGCGCCGGTGTGAGACTTGGGACCCGGTTATCTAATAAATACCTAGAGGACAGGGGGTTTATATTTGCCGTGAGACCCGACGGATTGAGGATATTCGACATAAAGAAGATCGACGAGCGTTTAAAAATTGCGGCTAGACTAATTGCACGATATCAGCCAGATAGAATACTAGTACACACCACAAGACCCTACGGCTTTAAACCTGTGCAAATGTTTTGTAAATTCGTGGGTTGCAAGGCGTTGACTGGACGCTTCATTCCGGGCACGTTGACAAACCCCTATCTTCCGCATTACCAAGAAGTTGATCTGCTCTTTGTGGTAGATCCAAGACTAGACGCCCAGGCGGTTTCGGAGGCCGCCAAGATAGGCATTCCAGTCATCGCGCTTGTCGACACCGACACACCGCATCAGTATATCGACTTCATGATACCCTGCAACAACAAGGGCAGGAAGAGCTTGGCGTTGATCTTCTGGATCTTAGCGCGGCAAGTCTTGAGGGAGAGAGGCGAACTGAAGCCAGACCAAGACCTCCCAGTGCCTCCCGAGGAGTTCGAAACACGGCTAACTCAGACTTAGTCGTCATCTAAGACCTTCTTCTCGACCAAAGGGACCGACCCCCTCTTAAAATTAGTTCTGACCTCCTCCCGCCCTAAAGGGCGGAGCTTTCAGTTGTAAAGCTTATAACTACGTAGACGTATTTGCGTGATGCGTGTGAGGAAGCCCGCGGTGGCGGGTTATTTCTACGAGTCTGACGGAGAGAGGCTTCTGCAACAGCTGGAGTGGGCTGTGAAACATGAGCTCGGCCCCAAGGCTCTTCAACTCCCTAAGCTGGGCGCAGAGGCGCTGGGGGGAGTGGCGCCTCACGCTGGCTACATGTATTCGGGGCCTGTGGCCGCGTGGATATACTCCGCGTTAGCGGGGTTCGGCAGGCCTGATGTGTTTATTGTCGTAGGTCCTAATCACTATGGGATCGGGGCGCCGGTGGCCGTGATGAAGTCAGGCGTGTGGGAGACCCCGCTGGGCCGCATCGAAATAGACGGCGACCTGGCCGAGAGGATAATGTCGCATTATAAAGAAGTTGAGGACGATCCACATGCCTTTTCTAAGGAACACTCCGTCGAGGTGCAGATACCCTTCATACAGTATTACTTTAAAGATGTGAAGATTGTGCCTATAGTGATGTGGCGGCAGACTCCTTCAACGGCCCGGGAGCTTGGGAGAGCCATTGCCAAGGCCATTAAGGACTATGGGAAGAAGGTGTACGTAATCGCCAGTAGCGACTTCAACCACTACGAGCCGCACGACGTCACGATGAAGAAAGACGACATAGCCATCAGCAAGATACTGCAACTGGACGAAGCCGGGCTTTTCGAGGTGGCGTCTAAGTTCGACATATCGATATGCGGAATCGGGCCCATAGCGACACTCATAGCGGCCGCCAAGGAGCTGGGCTACAGCAACGTCACTTTACTGAAGCATGCGACGTCGGGGGACACCAGCGGCTACAGAGACGAAACGGTTGGGTACGCCAGCGTGATTTTCTACCGCTGAAATTTCACCTTTACGAAGTGTACACCTCCTCTGATGCCGTAGGTGGCTACAAAAGACGAAACCGGCCTAGTTGCGATAAGCTTCTCTAGCCCTTCTTCGTAGCTCTCGGCCGGTATGTGCAGTGGCTGTAATGCCCACACTAAAGACAAGAGGCGGGCCGCCTTTATGCTTGGGGTGCCTACGTAGACGGCCCTCATAGGTCTAAACTTGGCTATTCTCTTGGCTAAAGTGCCCGACATGCTGTATACCAATATGTCCGCATCTAGGTCGTGGGCCAGCTCTACAAGTCCCTTAGCGAATTTATCTCTAGTATCTTGGGGAGATGGGGACTGGGTTATGTTGTACTCCACTTTTTCTAGTATCTTAGTCAGCCAAGTTGCGGCGGCGAGTGGATATTTGCCGCTTGCCGTCTCGTTTGTAAGCCATAGACTATCCACGCCGGTAGATGCAGTGGTAAACACGTCGTGAACCTCCGCCCTAGTCGGAGTAGGCGAGTTCTGCATGGAGTCCAGCAACTGGGTAGCCACGGCCACTGGCTTGCCGTATTTCAGAGAAGTCTCTATAACCCTCCTCTGCACCAGCGGCAGTTTCTCAAGGCCGTGATGTAGCCCCAAGTCGCCTCTAGCCACCACTAGGTAGTCTCCGCACTGGACCAACTCCTCTATGTTATCCACAGCTTTTCGAGTCTCTATCTTCACGACAAGTTGTGCGTCGAACCTCAACTCGCCCAGCAGAGTCTTAACGTTATCTACGTCTCTGCAACTTCTGGCTAGACTTACAGAGACGTAATCCACCTCTTGACTTAAATGAGAAATCTTTTTCAAGGCCTCAACGTCCGATTCGGCGGGGAGAGACATGTCGTAGTCCTTCCCCTCCACCACCACGGCTTTTCCACTGGTCACCACGCCGCTCGACTCAGCCACCGCCACCAACGTATCTACCCCCGCCTCCTCCACCCTCAGCCTCAGCTTTCCATCTAGCATCAAAACGACGTCGCCCCGCTCGGCGACTTGGAAAAAGGCCTTTGCAGATATGGGGATGTAGCTCCCGTCTGACTCCTCCCCCAGCCTAAACACGACTTTGTCGCCAGCCTCTACGGAGACGGGGGGCGTCTTCCCAACCCGCACACCTGGGCCCTTTAAATCTACAAGAACCGCCACGACCCGTCCCCTGGCCCGCTCGTACATCCTCACTGTTTGTATCCGTGTCGCAACCTCCTCTGGACTTGCGTGTGCCAAGTTGATGCGCACGCCGTCGACTAAGTCGAGCAGTTGCGTCAACTCTTCAGGCGGCAACGAGTCGGTAGAGGGACCTAGCGTAGCCACTCGTTTTGTGAGCGTCACGACAGAAACGCCCCTGGTATAAAAATATCCTCAAAACCGGGAGGCGCGACGTATATAGCTGTTTAATTTTGGCGTCTGGCAGTTGCGGCGAAACACATCGTCAAGGCGTCTGCGGCGCAGTTCACAACGACCTGATTCTCTCGCCGACTTTTGGAATAATTGTAGTTATCTTATACTTAAGCTCTATAGAGGTGGCGAGGCTCACGACTTTCGAGGGTTCGCCGTGTACCAACACAACTTTCTTAGGCTTAGGCTCTAGATGTTCTACGTATTTCATCAACTCTCTCCTGTCGCTGTGGCCTGAGAAGCCCGGTATAGACACGGCCTCCATACGCATCTCAATCTTCGTCTCGCCGCCCACCAAGCTCCTCACCACGAACTCGCGTTCGCCGTTTAGAATCCTCCTGCCCAAAGTGCCCTCTGCTTGGTACGACACGAAGATCAGCTTGTTTCTCTCGTCCGGCGCCAGTTGTGCGAAGTAGTCGACCACAGGTCCTCCGTTTAACATGCCGTGCGGCGCGATTATCACAGCGGGCTCGTCGCTTTGCACGATTTTAGCTATCTGGTTTATCCTGTCTTCGACGCGTTTCGCGCGGTCTACGATGACTACGCTCCCGGAGGTGGTGAAGGGGTTGACTCCTCCGTAGATCTCCTCCGCGACCTCTGGGTTGAGGTAGTGGGGATACATGAGGTAGACGTTGAGGGTCTCTACGATCATGCCGTCTACGTAGACGGGGACCCTCGGCACGAGGCCGCCTTCGATCATTTTGTTGAGGATGTAGAGTATCTCCTGTCCCCTCCCGGTGCTGAACGCCGGGATCAACACCTTGCCGCCGCGGGACACCGCTTCAGACACGTGCTTAGCCAAGGCGTTTTCGGCCTCGACGCGGGGCGGCTGCACATCATCTCTGCCGCCGTATGTGGACTCCATTATGAGCATCTCCACCCGCTTGAATTTAGAAACCGCGCGGTTGAGGAGGCGGGTCTTCCCGTACTTAAAGTCGCCTGTGTAGAGTATGTTGTACCTCCCGTTGCCTATGTGGAGGTGCACCATCGCCGAACCGATCTCGTGGCCGGCGTCGTAGAAGGTGAGCTTTACGTCAGGAGCTATGTCCGTCACCTCTTCGTAGTCGAGCGTTATGGTGTGGTATATCACGGCCTCTACGTCGGCCTTCGAAAAGCTCGGCTGAAGACCCTCCCGCTCCTTCAGCTCCACATAGTCTGTAAGGAGTATGTAGGTCTGGTACTTGGTGGGGTCCGTCATGTAGACGGGGCCTCTGTAGCCGTATTTGAAGAGGAGGGGGAGACAACCAACGTGGTCCATGTGGGCGTGGGTCAAGACGACGGCGTCCAGCCTATCTATGTCGACGAGGTCCAACATGGGGAAGTCCTCGTCGTATTGACTCGGCTTAAGGCCGCAGTCTAGCAACACGTTGCTCTCAGTCGTAGTTACCAGTATCGCGCTCCTCCCCACCTCCATCGCCGCGCCTAGGAAGGCGACGGTGATAGGCCCCTCTTTAACCACAGGCTCTTGATGTATGTAGCGGGCCAGCGACTCCATGAGCTCCCGCCTTTGTGCATATGCGCCGTGGAAAATCTGCCGGACGCCCACCACCTCGTGCGTCGGTAGCTTCACCCCGTCCCGCGGTACCCCGCTCTCTATTACAGCCCTCCAGCCAGTCTTCACAAACACCTCTCTCGCAACAGCCCGCAACTCCTTCTCTCTCATAGGCCTGACCAGGTATATATAGACGTCGCCGTTCTCCTCAAACACCACATCCTCAACGTCAGACACAACCTCTCTGATTATCTGCGTCGCCTTTCTCTCCGGCAACCTACTGCCGGCGTCAACCCTTAGAACCACCCGCTTCTTCAACGTCTTAGCCACTTCTCCGACTGCGTCAAGCAAAGCCTCAGAAGGCCTCTTTACATAGATACAGAGGTTAGGCCCCTCGAAGCTCACCCTAGTGATCTCGACACCAGAGAGGAGAGACTTCACTTTATTCTCAACTTCAAAAAACGACACAAAGCCTTAATTACTCAACTATTTAAACTATATCGTCTCAGGCGCCGCATCCATCTTCAATACAGCAACAAAGCGGAAGGACTTCGATTTTCGACGACTTCCTCTCTATCTGAAAGGCTGGAAGTTTGCCCCTCTGCCACAAGTGAGATATAAAAAATCTAGAATGTTCAACTCTATGCTTATATACAACACCGCCACACGGCAAAAGGAAGAGTTCGTCACATATACGCCCGGCCTCGCCAGGGGGTACGTCTGCGGCATAACCCCCTACGACCACGTGCACGTGGGCCACGGCAGAGTCTACGTCTTCTTCGACGTATTTCGGCGGTATCTAGAAGCCAAGGGGTACGAGGTGAGGCTTGTGATAAACTTCACCGACATAGACGACAAAATAATAAACAGAGCCAAGGAGGAGTTCGGCCACGAGGCGTATAGAAGATGGAGAGAGGTGCCGGAGCGGTACATTGCGGAGTTCTTCGAGCTGAATAAAAGGCTCTTCATCAAGCCAGCCTACGCATATCCCAGAGTCACGGAGAACGTGGAGGATATGGTGGCTTGGACCTCTGCGCTGGTCGAGAAGGGCTTCGCCTACGTGGCGCCCGACGGCTCTGTCTACTTCGAGGTGGGCAAGGTGCCGCGGTACGGCGAGTTCTCTGGACAGAAGATTGAGGAGCTCGTCGCCGGCGCCAGGGTGGAGCCCGAGCCGGGGAAGAAGAACCCGCT
>JAJHQT010000015.1 GCA_020833205.1 Pyrobaculum sp. | reverse complement strand
AGGCTCGGCGCGGTGCTCTCAGCTACGCAGAACTACACCTACCTCATCAACGCCCAGAAGCGGGAAATAGAGGCGCAGATAGAAGCGCTGAGGAGGTACTACGCGGCGGTTAACGCAAGCGAAATGGGGCTCCAGTGGTTCATCGAGTTGCCAGTGGCTGTGAAGAACGTCACGCTAAACCTTACGCCGATACAGCTTGAAAGGTCGCAACAGAGTAACCTAGCGAACATATCGACTCTACTTACACTGATAGTCGCAATTACGGGCGCCGCCAGCGCGGTAATGTTCGCACTGAGACGAAAAGGCTTGTAAACCCGTTGCAAGAAAACGATACCAGGTAGAAATCTGTAGCTGTGTTGTTTAAGGAAATAGTTTAAGACGGGGGGTCGGCAAAAAGGTTGGTTTTGAGGTGGCAGTATTTCGTCTATCTTGCCTAGAGCATCTTCACATATTCCCCGGCCGCCGTGGTGTATGCCAGCAGGCCTTTGGGGCGGTACACCTCTCTGATCTTTTCCTCGTATGTCTCGTATCGTTTAAATTCCAGTCCTAGCTTTGTCTCCTTCACGGCTCCGTTTTGGGCGCAGAAGGCCTTGGGCGGGTTTAGGGATAGGCATACCTCAAACCCGTCCTTTGTCACATACACCTCCACCGTGTAGGGGTGGAGAATGCTCATAGGCCTCTGCTTCACCATCCCCACCATCCACGGAAATCTACGCAGTGTTTTGGCGATTTCGATTAACCTCTCTCTAAGATCCAGCCATTTCCTAACTCACTCCACGCCGAATGCCTCCAGCTCCGGCCACTCCTTTAGAAGCTCCTCCACGGGGTCGATCTTGATAACTAAAACCGGCTCAGGCGGCTCCCTCAACCTCTCCAGCTCGCGTTTGTACTCTCTTAGCATCTCCTCAACACACTCCTCCGCCGTGCGGCAATACGGCTGATCCAGCCTTACGCCGTTCACAACAACGCCACAGAAGACATCGTACTGATTAACCCCCATACCTACCCTTACATACTCATACCACACACCCACGTCGTACTTCTCAGACAACTCCCATAAGGCGTTCGCCACCTGTTGCCTAAGGCACCCACCCGCCTCTTCATCCCTCCTTCTTCTCCATTTCTCCTTCGTTCTCCATGTCCTCCTATCCCTTGAATGAACCCACACCCTATACCGCACGCACACGCCTCTGCGACAGCCTTCAGCCGTCAACACACCCTCGTAGAGGCATCCGTCGCTGGTACACCACTCCCTCGGCGGAGGCTCGTACTCCACGTATTGTAGAATACCGAGTTTCTGAGGCAGTTCAAAAACGGCGGCTGTGGTCTTGATTTTCTTAACCGTCGTCATATCCACTCCTTCAAAGCTGTTAAGACCTCCTCCACCGCCCTCCTCTCGATTAGGTAGGTACCCTTCTCGTGTCTCCTTGCGAGTCCTTTCTCCACAAGCCTCATCATGAGGCTGTACACCGCCTGCCCACACCGCCTATCCACCTCGCATATATCCCGCGTCCTCATGGCGTATGCCGCGTGGCTTTCCGTATACGGCTCCGGCGAACAGCAGAGGCTAGCGGCGGAGTTCGTGAACTACATTCTCCAGAGGGCGGAGAAGGAGGGCGGCGCCGTCTATGAAAAAGCCAAAGAGATCGTGAAGGAGGGCAAGGAGAGAGGCTCCCTGACGCTGAAGGGCTTTGAGAAGGAGGTCGAGGTGAACGGCGAAAAATACAAGGTGAAGGTGATAGACGGAGAAGCCGTTGAGGAGGACAGAAACGGCAGAAAGTTGCTGAGGCTCAAGATAGCGGCGGAGGTGGGCCGCGTGGAGGACGGGCACACAATTGTGGACCGCGTAGTGCATGAGTACGCAATAACTTTCAGCAGGCGCACAGACAACGTGGCCATTGGACGCGCTTACGCCAGGGCCGACGCCCCCGGCGGCAGAGAGGACGACGCCAAGAGGTTCTCAGCGCTTGTGAAGGCCCTTACAGGCGAGGAGCCGAGGGTGTACCGGATGAAAGACGGCAAGGTAATGATAGAATGTTACGAGGGGCACCTAGAAGGCTTCGCCCGCTACGCCGAGCTGGCAGACGCCATAGAGAAGTGGCTAGAAGAGACGAGCCGGCGAGCCCCGCCCACAGGCCGGGGCTGAAAGGCGAGTGAGGAAATGAGGGCTAGATACATGCGACCTACTCCATAAATAAAAATCTAAGAAAAAATTATTTATTTAGTTCTGCGAATCTTTGTTTGCTCCAGCCGGTGAGAGAGAGTCCGGTTACCTTGACCCAAGTTTTGGGATCTACCTTAAATGAGCTTTCTACTTTTTCGCGGTGGCCGACGACGTTGTATGTGCAGAATGGGAACACTCTGCCGTCGGGCGTTGCGTAGTGAATATCGCAACGTTGTACGCGTTCTATGTCGTAGTTCATGGTGTCCATGAAGTGCATGATGCCGATGCCCACCACGTTGAAGAAGAACTTGCCAAGAGAGTCGTAGTCTCTCTTGACTAACACCTCGTATATAAGATCCTTCACCTTATTGTGTTTCACAGCTTTTAGTAGCTTAAGCGCCTTTACTTTGGCGGCTTGTTTGTATACGCCGCCTTTGACTGCGGTGCGGTATATGTCCCAGGCACCTTTCTCAAAGGCGTCGACGTCGACGAGCTTGGTGATGGGGTAGATACGCTTCTCGTCTTCGTCGTAGTATATAAAGGTGGCGGCGCCGCACATGGGGTTCATGGAGAACAACGGCTTTGGAGAGTCCGTGAGGGCCTCTACCATCTTGGCGAAAGCCACCGGCCAGTTTGTGGGGCGCCAGTCCCATCTGCTTATGAGTCCGCCGGTCTGTTTCTCTATTTCTATGATGGCGTCGGGTATCGTGATTCTGTATTTCCTAAGCTCCTCTTTGCTGTAGAGCCTCGCGCGGCCAGAGAAGCTAACTGGCTGTATGTTGACCCATCTGACCACGTCTCTGTTCTGGATGGCGAAGTCGATTATCTTGCCGAGGTCTTTGTCGTTGTAGTTTTTCGCAAGTGTAACTACGAGGACTATGGATCTGTGGCCTAGCTTCCTCGCGTTTTCGATGACTTTCTCCTTTATTACTCTGTAGGCCTTGGGGTGATACATCCTGTGTCTCCATACCCCTTCGTTCTTTTCGTCTATGGTATCGAACTGGAGGTAGAGAGATGAGATGCCGGCATCTAGGAGAGCTTTGTAGTACTCTATGTCGTTGGCGAGCCTGATGCCGTTAGTGTTTATCTCAATATGCGTGAAGCCGAGCTTCCTGGCCATCCTCACTATTTCGGGCAGGTCGTCTCTCAGCGTGGGCTCGCCTCCCGAGATCTGTACAGCATTCGGCGCCCAGGGCTTCTGAGCCCGCAGAGTTCTCAACATATACTCTATCTGCTCCAGAGTCGGCTCGTAGACATAGCCTGCAGCGCCTGCGTTGGCGAAGCAGACTGGACAGGCCATGTTACACCGGTTCGTGACGTCTATTATCGCCAGCACCGTGTTGGATTTATGCACCGGACACAGGCCGCAGCCCTCGGGACACGAACCCATGTCTTTGTAGAACTCCAAGTCTGTATAGGGGTTGGCAAGGCCTTTGGCGATGTACTCCGGCCTATCCCACTGGAGGAAGAAGTAATACATCTCCGCGTCGCCCCAATATAGGTCTTCAAACACGCCGTGCTCGGGACAACTCTTCTTCAGCCAGATGGCGCCGTTCTCCTCGTACACCACCGCCGGTATTCTCCTATTGCACACAGGACACAGGGACAGGGTGGCCTTCACCACTCTTGTGTGTGCAGAAAGGCCGTACTGCCTCTTGAGAGTCGTTTGCCACTTCTCGTTGAGAAGTGTTGACTTGTATCTCTCGGGCAGAGAGTACTTTGAAATGTCGACGAGTCTACGCGGCTGCTCCTCCTGGATTTCTACCGTGACTTGTCTACTCATGACCCGCCGGTGATGCGTATAATTTAAACTTTTTAACTGTATTGCGTTAAAATAGTTAAAAACAAGACGTGAAAGAGCTGTGGAACACCTCACCAGGGTCTTAACCCTCCTTGGCTTGGGGAAGAGAGAGATGGACATCTACCTTACCCTGGTGGAGAAGGGCCCGTTAAGCGCAAGAGAGCTTTCAAACCACTTAGGCATCCCCTATACCAAGGTCTATAGCTATTTGGGCAGGCTAGAGAAGCTAGGTCTCGTCTTGCCAGAGCGTGCAGTCCGACCCGCCAAGTTCAGAGCGGCTCCCCCAGCCGATGTTTATAAAAAACTTGTGGGCGTCGCCGCAGACGTGTTGAAGTCTCTTAAGCCGCTTTTTGACAGTCTACAAATGGTATACGAGTCTCGTTATGCCGCTGTGGCTCCTACCTTCTTGACATTATTACGCGGCGCCGAGAGGGTGGCCGAGTTGATGCAAGAGGTGGTGACCACCGCTGAGGGCGAAGTATACCTAGCGATCCCCTTTGAGGAGCTCGTGGATTATAGACTCCTCGCGGTGCTGAGCGAGGAGTCGAAGCGGCTCTCCATAAAAATCCTAACCACTGAACGGCTGAGGGCTAGGTTCGACCTGCCGCCGCGCATAGATGTGAGGATTGTCCAGGAGATGTTCGGCGGCGGCGCCATAGGAACCGCCGTCGTGATTTTTGTCAAATACGGCGGCGAGGTTACGGGATTGTATTCAAATGATAAATTCCTCATTGAGGTGGCCCGCACCTACTTCGACCACCTATGGCGAAGAGCTAAGGTTTTATAGGAGCAGAGAGTCTACTCTGTGATGAGATTAAAAGTGGGGCCTGTGATCTATGACCGTGGTCTGGAGCGCTGACGTTTCGACTTGCTGTAGGCCTCTCTGAAAATACGACTAGGCCACTTCTTTTATTTCGGAGCCCTCTTTCTTGGTCACAGTGAAGAACTTGGCGCTGGGCACTGCTTGCTTCAACATATCTACGAAGTCTCTGGACTGGGTCGCCACCACGATTTGATACTGTGCCGAAAGCGTCTTGACAAGCTCCACAAAGGCGTTTCTGATGTTGACGTCGACGTAGGGGATGGGCTCGTCAAACATGATAAACCCCACGTCTGTCTTCGCTATATCTCTCAGGGCGAGGGCCAACGCCAACGCTATAGATAGCCTCTGGCCGTCGCTGAGTTTAGAAATCCCATATCTATCCCCCGTGGGGGTCACTGCGTAGAAGTCGTAGTAACCTCTACGTTGTTCTAAGTCGGCATTCACCCTTACGATGTCGCCGTATTTATAAAGTGCGAGAAAAGTCTCGTTGAATCGAGCCTTCGCCGTCTCCAACAGCTTCGCCCTGGCGTTCACCTTTACCAGCTCCAGCTTAGCCTTAATCTCCTCTAGCCGGCTGTAGGCGTATAACACATTGTCAAGCCTCTTCTTCAGGAGGTCGACATCTCCGCCGACCTCCCGCGTCACCTCCTCCAACGTGGTTTTTTCCCTATAGAGCTCCGCCAGGCGGTTGGACGTTTTTTCCAACTCCTCAGTCACCTCGCGCCAGCGGACTTCAGCCGTGAGCGCCTCGTCGGTTAAACCTGCGTTTTTCAGTTGGGCCTCGAGCTCTTTTAGGCGGCGTCTTAAATCTCGTATCTTAAGGCTCTTCGCGTATTTAGACACCGCCTCTGAGATGGTGCGTCTGTCTATTCTTGAGAGGAGGAGACGAAGCCTCTCAGCCCTCTTCTCAAGCTGCCTCAAAGCCTTCTCTGCCTGTAAAGCCTTCTTCACGTTTTCTTCTCTCTCAAGCTGGAGCTCCTCTAGCCGAGTCTTAGTGGCTAGGTACTCCGCCACGTCGCCGCTCAACGTCTCCATCTCCTCCACAGCCCTCTCTAACTCCCTCACCTTCTCCCTAAGCGCCTCAGCCTCGCGTATTAAATCGCCGAATCTAGCCTCAACCTCCTTCGCCACAGCTGCCGCGGCTTCTCGGCTTATGGGCGCGCCGCATATGGGACACTTCTCCAGCCCCGTCTCGGCTATGTACAGCGCCACTGTTCTCACGGCTGAAGAAAAGGAGACGGCTTTCTCAACCTCTGCCAGCCTCCTCCGATGCTCAGCCAAGGCAGATCTGGCGGCCTCCAGAGATTGGAAGGACTTTTGAAGTTCTTTAAATCTTAGATACTGCTTCTCGAGCCTACGAAGTTTAGCCTCTGCGTCGCCTATCTCCTCCTCTATCTTCTTCACCTTGGCGACATAGAGATCGTAGAGCTTCTTCGTGTCGGATATCTGGGACTCTATGTCTTTAAATAATTTAACTAGGGCGTCGTAGGCCTCGGCCATCGCCGCCGAGAGAGTCTCCAAGTCGCGGGCCGACTCCAACCTCTCGACGAGCTGATGAGGGAGTATATGTTCATACTCCTCCAGAGCCTCTCTTAGGGCTTCTCTTATCTTCTCCAGAACTGACACGTCGATTTCTTCGCCGCCAGCGGCAGACTCCAAAAGCTCCAATTCAGACTTGGCTCTATAGTATTCCATAAGCAACGCCTCGCCCTCCTTCAACTTAGTCAAATAGGCCGTTCTTCTCTTAGCCAGCTCCTCCGCCTCTTCGGCGAGGCGTCTCTCCCTCTCCTTAAGCGTCTCTATCTCCTTCTTCACAGCCTCAAGCCGCGAAACGACGCCGCCGTACCCGCCGTAGCGTCTTATCACGTCCTTGTACTTCTCATAAGCCGAGAGCCGTCTCCTTAACTCCTCAGCCTGTTTCAACAACTCTTTTTCTAAAGAGGTCAAAGTCTTCACGACGCCGTCTATTATGTCTATCCCAAACAGCCTATCGACAGACAACGCCCTCTTCTGAGAGGTCCCGTAGATAAAGCCCTCAAGCGTTCTATGTGATATGTAGATCAACCTCTCGTATACGTCTTCGTCGACGTGTAGCAACTCCTTCAACCTCTCCTCGGCCTCCCTCCCCCTTAACTCCACTCCGTTGTGCACAAGCGTCACTTTCTCAGCGCCGCGCCGGCTAAGCCGCCTCTCTACCCTGAGGACGTCGCCGTCTTTCTTAAGCGTCACAGCCACTTTCATCTCCTGCGCCTCCGTGTTTATCAAATCCACGAGCTTCGCCACCCTCTCCTTCACCTCCAGCTGTCTCCCGAACAAGGCGAACTCCACCGCGTACAGGAGAGAAGTCTTGCCGGCGCCGATCCGTCCCCAGATTATATTCACCCCTCCAAGCTCTACCTTATGCGTTCCTCTGTAAGACCTAAAATTCTCTAGCTCAATCCCCTCCAGCCTCCACATCGACCCCCCACGTCCTTAGGTACTCCACCAAGACGGCTTTAGCGGCGCGGGGTCCGCCGTCTCGATAAGCAGCGATTATCCTTTCCGCAAGCTTTCCCTCGTCGGTATTGCCAAAGACCCGTCTAATCTCCTCGATGATGATATCCACAAGACGCTACACGCGGAGACTTATAAATTAAGCCTCTCTCTTCCTAGAACGTAGTATCTTAACCCATTCGTTGTCGGCTACTGAACCGGGCGGCGCCGTAGGGGGCTCTGAAGGCTTAGCCGCCGCCTCTTGTTTAGGCGCTGCGGAGAGCTGGCGACGCGCCTCTTCGATCTTCTCGTCAATGTAACGCCTCAGCTTTTCGTAAAGCGACGCCTCGATCTTTTTGAGCTGCGTCTCCAAGTGCTGGACCAGCGCTGACTTTATAGGCTCTATGTCCCGCGTGTCTAAGGGAGGCGCGGGCCGCGGCTTTGCGTAGATCTTGATCTCTACGCCGTCGGGACCCTTAGAGGGGTCCACGACCACTAGACCGACGCCTTGAGTCTTGAGGTACTTCGGGTCTATGAACGGCGCGGCCTCCGGCAAGACGGCTAGATACACCTTGGCGGCTGGCGTCGCCAACAGCTCGCCGACGCGTTTATACAGCTCAGCCTCTTCGTACACCTCGGCAAAGTATGCGACGACGGCCACTCTGTTGAGTCCTTCTTCAAACCACATGACGCCGCCGCTGTCGCCTACGTACCTCATGCCGAGCGTCTCGGAGAAAAACCTAGCCACAAGCAACTTGGCAAAATCCACGTTATTGACTTCTCCCCTTTATAAAGTACCAGCCTTCTTTTGTGGAGTCCGACCACTCCAAGGAGAGAGGTAGGGCGTAGCCGTATATCACAGCCCCTCTCCACACCGAGTACTGAGGTTCGGCGACTAGTCGCACGTTTACCCTCGAGGCGAGTACTGGGTTCTTCTCTTCCAGGGCGATCTTCACCCTCGTTACGCTGTTGACAGCCACGTCTTCAAGCCCAGGCGGCACACGCCAGCTGAAGGCGCCTCCGCTGAGGATGACCTGAGAAGCCACCCTCTCCTGTATCTCCACAGAGACGTTTCGTAGAGACGTAATTACGGCGGTGGCCACGTCCATCTCGCCGTAAAGCGTGACGTCGCCTATCACCGCGTTTTCAATGTGGAGACGAGACTGCTCGATGTAGCTTTTAATCTCCTCGTGGTTGGGGTCGAAGACTATCTCGCCTATTAGAAACCGGGTCCAGGCGTATTCCCTGGGGATCTCCACCTCCACCACTGGCGACAGCCGGACTTTAGACACGAAGCGGTCTGGGTTCGACTTGGCAGTCCTGATGGCCTCTTTGAGGTTTTTAGGAACGAGCCCCACTGCCCTCTTTACCATCTCCACGGCGTACTCCTCCCGAGCAATGTCGCTGTAGCCGATGTCCTTGAGGATCTCCCGCGTGATGGCGTTGGCCTCGGCGCCTCCTCTGTTCAAAGCCACAAGCCCCTCTCTAATCAAGGCGAAGCTTATAGGCGCAATCTGTATGTTGCCGTGGCCCCCCTCCACGATTATACAGTTGACTGCGTTCTCGGCGATGGCCACTGCAAGAGGCTGAGGCAGGATCGTGACTGCGTATATCTTAAACTCCTGTGCGAGCTCTGTGTATATGTCGAAAAACGCCTTGTACATATAGTCCGGCGCAAGAGCAGAAAGCGCGATGGAGATAAGCCACCCCTCGAAGTCTGGGTCGGCCTGGGGGAACTGAGCCAGGCTGAACCGCGCCAGCTCTTTCAATACTTTCCAGGCATCTTCGTCGTCTCTCTTCGCAATGCCATCTTTCAGCGGGTATTTTAAATTCCGCTGGACGTCTCTCACGCTGGAGAGGTACTTCCGCACCTCCTCGTCGCCGACCACCAAGCCGCGTGACAGAATCTCGGGCGGAATCCGCATCTTGACGCTCTCCGGAAGATCTCTCAGAAAGAGCCCCCTCGTCTGCGTCACCCTAGGCTCGTTGAGGGTAATGGGTCCGTATTTGACGTAGCTGGTGCCGAAGTCAACTCCAAAGGTGTACTTCAGCCTGTAGGCATCGGAAATCACAAGAGGGCCCCCAGCCCCCCTTTTTTAACTTTCCGGCTTTAACTTAACCTCGCCGTTCTCCACATGCAGAACGACGGTGTCGCCAACATCCACATCTCCAAAGACTTCCACCTCCTCTTCTGTAAGCCAAAGCGTGACGCGGGGCACAGCTATTTTGCCGCCGCCAAACGGCAAAGACCTGACGATCTGAGTAACAAGCGGCATCACCTCGCGCATAAGCTGAGCCGCCTGCTCGTCTTGAGCCGAGAAAGCCGCCACCGGCCCAGGCAGCTCCTTCTCCTCAATAATGTCGATTTTTATATACCGGACGCCCGTGGGGTCGTACACCAGCTGTTTAGACGCCACAACACCTCTAATAGTCACCATGACGTTCTGAATTCGCTATTTTAAAAACTCTAACTCCCCCAACAACTTCTTCATCTCCCCGCTACGCACGTCGAAGTAGCCCCCTCTGCCGGCGTATCTCTCCAAAAGCCTCAGCCAATCGCCTGACCTCGTGACCTTCGCCATGACTCTAAAGGCGTGGTCCAGCTCGGCATCGGTATACCGCCTGTACGTATCTACGTGAAACAACATCTCAAGCGGTAGACGCGGCCGCGGCGGCGGGTCTTCATCAGGCACGCCCACGACCAAGCCGAAAAGCGGATAAGTCAACGGCGGCAGATTAAACAACTTCACAATCTTCCCCGCAGCATTCTGCACAGCTCCGATAAAACAACTGCCATATCCCAGCGCGGCGGCCGCCAAAGACATATTCTCGGCGGCCAAGGCGGCGTCCACAGCGGCGAACACAAAGAGGGCGAACTTATCCCCCACAAACTCCCTACCCCTAAACCTCAGAAGCTCACGCAACCGGTAAAGATCAGCCAAAAAGACGAAGAAGTCAGACCCCTCCTCCACGTGTTGTTGCCCGATCAACTTGGCGATCTCGGCCTTCTTAGCCTCGTCAACCACGCGGATGGCAGACCAGAGATGCAACGCGGCGTCCGTCGGCGCCAGCCTGCCCGCCTCCATGATCCTCCTCACGTCTTCCTCCGGGATCTTAACTCTCTTAAACCTCCTCACAGACCTCCTCCTCTCCACAACCTCGAAGAAATCCACAGGGACAAGGATAAAAAATATATATTAGTATTAACAGGGGGTCCCATGGTGGTGGCTCAAGAATTCCCCGAAGATTGGGAATACTCCGGCGGCGAGCTTGAAAAGACGCTGAAGGTGCGGGCAACCTGCCCCTACTGCAAACATAAATTTGAGGTGGAGATAGGAGAGAGCTGGTACAACATAGGCTTCAGCATAAACTGCCCCAAATGCGGCCGCTCCTTCCCGATCAACACGTACGGCGAAATAATAGGAGTCGTAGGACCCAAGTAGCCTCCGCAGAGCAACGCCGCTCAGCTTTGTGCCGTTTTATATCTATGTAATACCGCCGCTCCATTTTAACCAAAGACAACCAATGCTCATGGAACCAGTGAAAAAGATAGAAGAGGGTTTAAAAGAGCTGTACGACACAAACACCGGCAAGGTGGAAAGACAGCCAGACGTAGATATATACGACGTGGGGGAGAACTTAGTCATATACATCGACATGCCGGGCATGAAGAAAGAGAACATCAGAGTACGGGTGTACGACAAGGCTATTGAGATCTCCGCTACGCCTACACAGTCAGAGACGGCGGGGAAGCCGTTGAGAAGAGAACGAATCTCCAACTTCCCCATCCTACGTAAGATAGAAGTGCCCTATAGACTTAAGGTGGACAGCGCAAGAGCCGTCTACAGAGACGGAGTATTACAGATAGTAGTGACAAAAGCAGGCGAGTACGGAGTCGCCGAGTTGAAAATAGATTAGTTTCTCAAGCCATAACCAACGCCTATTCCCTCCGTTTTCTTAGTTATTCACGTCCCCGGGTAGGACCGTTGCAAGATGCTGCGTAATAATAGGTTGTCCATCTCCTAGTCGAGGAGACCCGGCGTTGGCTGAAGCTAAGAGGCTGGTTAAAAACAAGTGAGGCGGTCTTTGGGGATAAAAATAGGCGCTATTCAGGAGGCGGTAGCGAAATAGACAGTAACTTTGCGTGCTCCGCCGTTATCCCCACCTCCATGTACTTCTCTGGCTTGGCGGCCCCTCCTTCAATCTTCACCTTGTGGAATAGGAACCTCCTGTTTGGCACGTCGGCGGTGAACAGCCTTATCTCGGGCAGGGAGGCGAGGTACTTCGCCAGCGCCGCATCGGCGAGGACGTTGGAGAGTTGCTTAGTGGCGAGCCAGGCCCTTACGTGGATGCCTAGGGCGCCTTTATAGCCGGCCTGCGCGAGCGCCGCAATCGTCTTCTTAGCGATTTCGGCGACGTAGCTCATCTTCTGCTCGCCGCCGAACGAGATGTAGACCATGTCGGCGCCGTATTCCATAACTTTCCGGGCTATTTCGGCCTCTTTGCCCTCCTCGTATGTAAACACGGCGCCTGCGCCGTCTTGGTAGTTGCCCTTGGCTATGTAGGATGTCATAAGCGCGGCGGCCATGGCGCTGCATATTCTATCCGGGTACGTAATCACCGCCACCTTCTTGTAGCCTTCTAACAGGTTCTGCCCCACTAGGTAGCCGGTGAGCGACCTTAGGTATATCTCCTCTGGGAGTGTTGCCCTACTTGCCGTTGCCATGGAACCGTTTCGACTTCTATTTTTAAAGCTTAGCCCAGGCGAAGCCGAGAAGCACCACCTCGCCCGTCTGCCGAAGCACCGTGGCGAGGGTGAAGGTCTTTTTCACACTGTGCCCCAACCGGCCGCCCCGCGTGATGTCAGTGGCCGAGATGCCCCTCTCAGGGTCTAGAAACACCACCACCATGGGGGCGTGGTCGATGCCGGGGCCCTTCTCATACACAGAGAACAAGGCGCCGAACTTAAGACCGCTCTTCACCACGTAGCCCAAGTCTCGGAAATATTTATAGATCTTGTATATTTCGTCGAAGTTTCTGATCTTCTCTCTCCCGAGCTCCGCAAGTCGCCGCGGCGGCACCTCCACGCCGCCTTCATCCACAATCTTCAACCTACCCCTCTCAGAAAGATACAACGCCTCATAGAGCGCCAAAATCAGCGGCGCGTTGACCTTATTTACCTCCTCCCGCCTCACCTTGTCGTAACCAAGAAACCTGCCGTAGAACCCCTCTCTGTAGAGCTCCCTGGCTAGCTCTACGTCTTCTACAACCGCGGCGAGTCCCCTAAGGACTGCGCTCATCTCTTTCTAACAGTCACCACGGTGTTCTCAGCCACCCCCAACGCCCTGAGGTCCTCCGCAGATACGTGCACCTCGCCGCTCGGAACCTTCTCGTCTAGCACCGCCCTAAAAGTCTTCTTCTTCTCATGCGAAGACCCGCCGGGAGCCACAATCTCCACCTCAGCCGGCTTATCCAAAGCCTCATAGACGTCCGGCGCAAGCCTCGCCACGCCCTCCTCTACGCCCTCGGCAGAACGCAACCTGGCCCTGCGCTCCCCCCTCCTCTGCTCCCTCTTCTCCTGCTGCGGTGACAGAAACGGCGGGATAAGAAGCTTCCTACCTCTCTCCACGTCTCTACCCTCAGCCATGGTGTCTCGTGAATACTAGATTAAAAAATATTACACGAGCTGAGACACGCGGGGTTCTATGAGTTGATGTCTAGCCTACCGGATATCCGCCGCTACTGCTTCGCCGTCTCTAACACCGGTGTCGCCTTCAAAACCTCTGCGGCTTCTGAAAACGAGACGCCGCGCCTTACCATGTCCACAAAGCCGGCCACGTCGTCTATCTTCACCCGCACCTGCCGCCTAGTGTCGCGGTCCCGCACAGTGACTGTGCCGTCCACAGGAGTCCTCTCGTCTATTGTTACTGCGAGAGGGGTCCCCACTTCGTCGCAAGAGGCGTATCTACTGCCGATAGTCCCCTCGTCGTCGTAAACCACGTAGAAGCCGGCCTCGGCTAGTCTCCGCGTAAGCCTCCGGCCGATCTCCACGTAGTCTTGTCTCTTGACGATAGGCAGGACGCAGACGTTGACTGGCGCGATGTCGGGAGGTAGCTTTAGATACACCCTGCCCTCCTCCGCCACCACCGCCGACTCCAACGTCACGTAGAAAATTCTGTCGAGGCCGAAAGACGGCTCCACCACGTGTGGGATGAACTTCTCCAGATCCGTCTTGCGCCTCTCGCTCTTTATGAAAACCATGTCTCTAGTCACCACATAGGGCCCCACGGCAACCTCCTGCCTCCCGCTCCTAAACGCCTCCAGTATGATAGACTCGTTCTCCTTCATCGCCTTGATGACCTCCCCTATCTTGTCGCCGTACCTCTCCTTAACCGCGCCGGGGTTGGGGTAGAGCCTAGCCACCTCCACCTCCTTGGGGGCGGGGAGGCGGCGCTCAAGAGTCATCTCGTGGCCGCTGAGCTTGCTGTGGCCGGAGAGGTCGTAGTCCGTGCGGTAGGCGTGGCCGGACACCTCCACCCAGCCGAACCTCTCCGTAAGCACCATCTGGTCGTAGGACTTGGCGCTGTAGTGCGCCCTCTCGTGCGGAAGTTTGCCGAGGAACTTCTGCCTCTCCAGCGGCACCCCCAGCTCCTTGAGGAACTTGGCGGCCAACGCCATGAAGAAAGCCATCCACTCGTTGGCGTACCCCCTCTTCACCGCCTCCCCAGCCGTAATCGTCACGGGCTCCGTCTGGCCCCTGGCCACGAACTCCTCCGGCACGATGGGAACCTCTAGGTTCTCCACCTCGGCGAAGAAGGGACACCTCGGGTTCTGGGGGTCGAAGAAAAGCTCAATCTCCATCTGGGTGAACTCCCTCAGCCTGATCAACCCGCCGCGCGGCGAGATCTCGTTGCGCGCTACCCTCCCGATCTGCGCCACGCCGAAGGGGTGCCTCCGCCCCACGTACTCGGCAAGCCGCGGAAAAGCCACGAAGATTCCCTGCGCCGTCTCCGGCCTGAGGTAGCCGGCGTTTTCGCTGTAGGGGCCGATGGTGGTCTTGAAGAGGAGGTTAAACCGCTCCACGCCGCCCAAGGGGCCCCC
>JAJHQT010000014.1 GCA_020833205.1 Pyrobaculum sp. | reverse complement strand
TACTGGGGGCTCTTATGGAGACGCCGAATCTATACACTTTCGCGTTCATGCCGCTAAGCGGCAGTCCAGTAACTGGACATTTGGGCACCCCCTTCGCTCTCTTCTCATATCTCGTAACCGTTCGCCCACCTGGCGTCCTTACTTTTATTCTCCTGAGAGTTCTAGAACGCTGTGCTGGGCGGGGCATGACAGATCGAATAGATCAGTTTTTAAGCCTTTGGACATTCGAAAAATTTATAAGACAATAGATAACGACGCTTATGCCATCGATAGTACTGCCACCAAAACCTACGGCCCTACAGAAGCCGCACTTGAACTTGGCAGTGGTGGGCCACGTCGATAACGGCAAGTCGACATTAGTAGGGCGGTTGCTCTACGAGACAGGTTACGTCGACGAGAAGGCTTTCAAAGAAATTGAGGAGATGGCTAAGAAAATGGGTAAGGAGGATTTCGCCTTCGCGTGGATTCTCGACAGGTTCAAAGAGGAGCGTGAACGCGGCGTCACCATCGAGGCCACACACGTGGGCTTCGAGACCAATAAGTTGTTTATTACAATTATCGACTTGCCAGGCCACCGAGACTTCGTCAAGAACATGATAGTAGGAGCCAGCCAGGCAGATGCCGCCTTGTTTGTGATCTCTGCCCGACCTGGCGAGTTCGAGGCCGCAATTGGGCCACAGGGACAAGGCAGAGAACACCTCTTCTTGATCAGGACGCTCGGCATTCAACAGCTTGTAGTTGCTGTGAATAAGATGGACGTAGTGAATTACGACCAGAAGAGGTATGAACAAGTCAAGGCCGAGGTGTCGAAATTGTTGAAGTTGTTGGGTTACGACCCCAGCAAGATCTACTTTGTGCCTGTGAGCGCCGTCAAGGGCGACAATGTTAAGTCGAAATCTCCCAACATGCCGTGGTACAACGGCCCCGTGTTGTTAGAGGTTCTTGACACCTTCCAGCCGCCTCCGAGGCCGACAGACAAGCCGCTCAGAATGCCGATTCAAGACGTCTTCACCATTACAGGCGCTGGCACTGTGGTCGTCGGCAGAGTAGAAACAGGCGTGTTGAAGATAGGCGACAAGGTCGTCATCGTCCCGCCTGCGAAGGTAGGCGACGTTAGGTCTATCGAGACTCACCACATGAAGCTTGAACAAGCTCAGCCGGGTGACAACGTGGGCGTAAACGTGAGGGGGATCGGCAAAGAGGATGTAAAACGCGGCGACGTGTTGGGCAAAGTTGACAACGTGCCCACTGTAGCTGAGGAGATTGTGGCGCGTGTAGTTGTGTTGTGGCACCCCACGGCCATAGGGCCCGGCTATGCGCCGGTTATGCACATCCACACGGCCACGGTGCCTGTGCAGATCACCGAGCTTGTGTCTAAGCTAGATCCGCGTACGGGCCAGGCGGTGGAGCAGAAGCCTCAGTTCATAAAGCAGGGCGACGTAGCGATTGTGAAAATTAAGCCGTTGAAACCTGTGGTGGCTGAGAAGTTCAGCGACTTCCCGGCGCTTGGCCGCTTCGCCCTCCGCGACATGGGCAGGACGATTGCGGCCGGGCAGATAATTGAGGTAAGGCCGGCGCAGGTGCAGATAAAGTAACGGCTTTTTGCCGTTAGTCTCTTCTTTCTTCTCTTATTAGTTTGGGAGTTGTGCCTCCGTGATGGGTCCATCTTTGATCTACTGTTATTAGAAGCGGCGCTGGCACTGATACGCCGGTTATCAACGCCTCTGTCTCGTCTAGAGTTCTAAGAGGTCTTGGGTCGTCTAGATGTTCTGCTACTGACGTTACATACTTCAGGTCGTTTGGGTTTATCATCCGTTTGAAAATCTGCGTCATTGCTTGAGAGGCGACGTCTTGATCTAACTTGGCTGGTCTCTGTGTTATGAGGCAGAGCCCTAGTCCGAATTTTCTGCCTTCTCTGGCGATTTTTGCGACGTAGCTCTTGCTGACTGTGGCGGCTGTGGCCGGGGCGAAGTTGTGCGCCTCTTCTATAACTATGAGGGTTGTCAAGTTTTTCCTCTGGGTGGAGACTCGGTATAGTTGGTCTAGGAGGACTGCTAAGAAGATTTGTTGGTCTAGGTTGTCCAGTCCCGAGATGTCGAAGACGTGGATCGCCGGCGTAGTTAGGTAGGCGTGGGGGTCTATCAGTTTTAGCGGTTCTCCGTTGTAGGTGTCTCCGTATCGTGTTAAAAAGATCGGGCTTGTGTAGAAGAGGGACCTCAGACGGCCCTCTAAGCCCCGTAGAGCCATCTCGCCGGCGTAGCCGGACGGCGCGGCATGTCTACCGCCCTCTACAACCTCTCGTATGAGTTCCTCTACTGTAGTGAGAGGTTGCCTTTCGCCGTAGCTTGTGGCTGCTTGCCACCCCTCCTCAAGAATTCTCCTCTGTGCGTCGGTGATTCCGTAGAGCGTGTCGAGGATTTTTTCCAGGGTCCTCAACGGCAGACTCCTGGGGTTTATGCCTACCCGGGTGTACGTACGCGGTTTACCGTATCGCTGTTTAAAGGCGTTGTCCATAGGCTCTACGTCTACCTTACCCACTACCCTTATTTTCACCTTTTCCGACACAGCGCCTCCCTCTTCCTTCACTGGAAGCGACATCGCCGAATACTCGCCGTGGGGGTCTATGACTAGTATTGGGATGTTCAAAAGGCTGAGCCTCTCGATTATGACCCCGGCAAGCCAGCTCTTGCCTGCTCCTGTGCTGGCGAGGATTGCGCAGTGATGTGTGACCAGCTTCTCTGCGTTTATCCTCGCCGGTATATTAGTCCCTCTTATCTTGCCGATTGTTATATAGGTGCCTTCCTCCGGCGGCGAGAAAAATTCCTCAAGCTCCGACTCCGTCGTCCGGTAGACGTACGAAAGCGGCTTCACAGGTTTTTGAGGTCTGTAGATCTTTCCCCCCCTTCTGGCTCCCAACACCGCTGCCTTGGCTTCTGTGTAGTAAAGGGCCTCCTCTATGCCGAGGGTCTCTTTTATCTCTCTAACGGTTTCTTCTTCATCGAATTGCGCAATGAGTCGGGGGTCAGTCGCGGCGTTTCTATACCTAAGCGCCACCACTCGGGAGATTATCCTTAATCCATCTATCTCAGTAGCCACAAAGGAGCCTACGTCTAGTTCGACGCCTCGAAAGGGCTTAAATATGTAGTAATATATAGAGGGCGCCTTAATTACTACGCCTACCCGCTCCACGTATCTAGTCTATGGTATTATTTAAGTCCAAGCGTCAGAACTGTGGAGTGTCACGACGTGATTTTCCTCACGGAGTCTATAAAAGGGGCGGGGTCTGTTATGTAGGTGTGGCCGTTTCTGTCGATTATCTCGGCTTTGTCTTCGTATATGTGTATTGTATAAAGGGGCGGGTCTACTCTTATGAAGTATTCTAGTGGAAACGTTCTTCTGACGAAGCCGCTCTTGTCGATGTATATCTTTACAAAGTGGTCTCTGTGCTGAACTACAGCTTCATAGAGGCCGCCGATCGGCTCCTTCACAGTTTTTATATTGACGTAGATCTCCTCGCCACACACTGGACATCTGAATCTAGCCACATAGCTATGTGACAGTGGTTTTTAAAGCAGTATCGCCAATCTGGGGTCGAGACGCCTTTCTACGTATTCGTAGTAGTTAAGGATGGGGGTTTTCACCCGGTCTAAGTCGTCTATTCCAATGCGGGGACATGCGGTGTTTATAACTAGGTCGAACTGCAGATCGTCGATGTATTCAGGTGAGGCCTCGTCAAGTACCACTAAGGTAATGCCCCTGGCCGCCAGCTCTTTAGCTTTTTCATCTTGCCGTTGGCCGGGTTTTGTGGTGAGCAACACGGCGACTCTACGTGGCGTGGTTAGATGCGCCCTGGTCTTCAGTTTCATTATTCTTATGAAGTCTTGCTCCACATCTCTCACCTCGCCGCGGAACGGGTCTATCTGGAAAACTCTGCTGTCTGGGTAGAAGAACTTTATAGTGAGGGGGTAGAAGAGGCCTGCGGCAACGACGTACGCCACGGGCCCCGGCGGCTCCCCGACCCAACAGCCTGTGATCGGCTCTCTTGCCAGGGGGAAACCGGTCTCAGCGTGGAGTCTTTCTGCAATTTTTCGATAGGGCAGGGGGAAGTATATCTTTCCCTCTTGAGACGGCTTGGGGAGTTGTGGCGGCGGCTTGTAGTAAACTGGTATGAAGTACACCTCGGAGACGTCGGTCCTCAGTCTGTAGAGGTCAACATCTAACCTCTCTAGGGTGGCGCCTAGGTTTCGTTGTAGGAGATGCGCGATGTTGGGCGGCACGCCGTGGCCTAGGTGAAAGATGCGTTTATAAGCAGGGTCTAGCCGCACGTCGCATGACCCCCACACCGGCCGCCCAGACAGGGCGGCGCCCGTCTTCTCCGCTATATGAGCCGCAAGCCACTTAAACCCCGGCGGAGCCTCAATCAAGGTGTCTGGGCCCGCCTGCCAGGCCAGAGGGTGTACTTCAACCGTGTCCACTCTCCTCTCTTCGTCTCCCATTTAAAACCGCTTCCAGCGTCTTTTTGAGTTCTTCTCTTCGTTCTTTTAAAGCTAGGTAGTATTTTTCAAATTCTGCCTTAATCTCAGGTATAAGCTTCTTAGGCGAGACGGCGTCTTTAACTATGCTCTGGAGGGCTTTTTCTATCTTTGCACGTACAGTGGGCTCGATTAACTCTGGGGCGTAGTTAAACAACGCAGTGGCTAGAGCCATCCCCAGGTCTGTAGGTATACACTTCCCTTTCCGTATCTCCATGTAGCCACGTTTGACGTTGGTATAGATGTGGTCTTGCATCGTGGCGTCTGTGCCTATGCCGTACTTCTTCATAAGCGCCAGAAGCTCGGACTCGGACATCTGAGGCGGCGGCTCGGTTTCTCTCTCCACTACCTTCACCTCGACGGCGTAGGCGACGTCGCCCACCTCAACCCGCGGGAGAGGCTTCTCCGACTGGCGCTCCCACGGGTAGATCCGCCAATACCCCTCATCGAGTGTCTTCTGCCCCTCCGCCTCCAGCTGTATCTTGCCGAAGTCGATTATTATCTTCTGCTTCTCCACTTGAGCCGGCGGGCTGAGGGTGGCGAGAAAGTGACGCACGACGAAGTCGTAGATGGGCCAGGCGTAGCGGGTCGCCTTGCCGAAGGCCTTATAGATGTCGTCTCTAGTGGCCGCCTTAGTGGGATAAATAGGCGGGTGGGCCCCGTCGTCTGAGTCTCCTCTCGTTGGCTTAAACCCGCGTTCAAGCAACTCCTCTGCGTAGCTTTTATGCTCGCCGTTGGTCAGCTCTTTTAAGATCTCGCGGAGGTCCAGCGTCGGCGGGTAGATGGTCGTCTCGGTCCTCGGGTACGATATGTAGCCGGCGCGGTAGAGCTCTTCGGCGATGTCTAGAGTTCGCTTAGAGTTTATCCCCAGCCATCTACTAGCCCTACGCTCCAGCTCTACAGTCTCAAGAGGCTCCGGCGGCTGTACGTAATGCCGCCTATATGTAGCCGTCTTTACAACTCCTCGCTTAATCGTTGCGGCGACTTCCTCCGCCTCTCTCCGCGACTTGAACCTCACGTCGGCAGACATCTCTAACCTATGGCCGTCGACATCTACCAGCGCCTTAATTACGTAGTACTTCTCCGGTTTGAAGTTCCGGCGTTCTAACTCCCTCGTCACAACAATCCCAAGGACCGGCGTCTGACAAGGCCCGTAACTTAGGAACTGCCCCTTCTCTAGCGAGTTTTTCACCGTCAGCGTGAGGAAGCGGGTAAACACGGCGCCAAGGGTCAAGTCGACCTGCATCCTCGTGAACACCTTCTCTACCTGTTTCAGATCTAGCCTAGAGGGTTTTTGAAACGCAGCCCTAATGTCTTTATAAGTTACTGCGTTGAAACGGACGCGGTAGATCTTTGCGTATTTGTTTACGAGTCTCACCACAAGCGCCGCTTCGTAGGCGATGGCCTCCCCCTCTACGTCTGCGTCCAGCGCTAAATAGACCTCCTCAGCCTTCTGCGCCAGCGTCTTAAGCGCCTTGAGATACGGAAGCGACTCCCCTCTTGTCACCAACACCGGCGTACTCCGAAAAAGCTCCTCCGGAGGTAGCCACGTCCATATGTTTTGCCGCGCCGCGAAGTCGAAGTCCATCAAATGTCCGCTGAGGCCTAACGCAACTGCCTCTCTACCCTCGTAGCGGAAGTGATAGGCCGCCACTCCGTGTACCTTCTGTAGCCGATAAGTGCCGCCTAAATATTTAGCGATGGCCTGGGCGACAGAGCGCTTTTCCGCTACAATAAGAATCACAGATTATTGAGTGGCGGCGGTTATTTAATTTATTGATCAAAACCTTTTTATAATTGGGCGTGGGGTGGCACATGGCCGTAGACGACAAAGAGCAGGATAAGCCTCTCAAGAGGCCTCCGCCTCCGCGACAGCCGCCTTCTCAGCCTCTGCCACAGCCAGCGGCCCCGCCTCCTCCGCCGCCTCAGTTTCAACAGCCTTTGCCTCCTCCGCCGCCTCCGCCTTACCCTATTCCGCCAGCCACGGCGAGGACTCAGCGAACTGTTCCGCCGCCTCAGTTTCAACAGCCTTTGCCTCCTCCGCCGACTGTGCCGCAACCACAGCAGGAAGTTCCTCAAACTAGAAAACCTACGAAGCAGGCCGGTGTGGAGAAGGCTCAGCCTTTGCCTCTCTTTGGGGTAGTTGTGGCTATGATAGCTGCGTTGTTGGGTATAATAACGGCTGTTCTGTCGATATTTAATGAGGCTCTGAGCATAGCTCTCTTGGCCGTGGCAATCGCCGGCACCAACGCGGCGCTTATCGTCGTTGCGATGGCTATCTGGAAACTGTTGTCGCGGAGGTGAAAAACTCTGTAATTAGCCTTTCCGCCTCCTCTAGGTGGTTGACAATTACTGAGCCTGTCAATATGTCCCGGAGTTCGTTCCAAAGCTCCGGCTCTGCGTAACGTCTGTCTAGAAACGCCACGACGCCTCTGTCTTGGGGGCTTCTGAATAATCTGCCCACAGCCTGTCTTACGGAGACGACGGCGTGGTAGAGATAGACGGCGTTCCACGCCTTTTCTCTCAGCCTCGGCTTCAACATTTCTACTCTCTTGTCGAGATAGGGAGAGGGCTCGGGATAGGGCACTCCGACTACCACGACGAAGGTCAAGAGGTTTTTCCCATCTCTTACATACTCTACGCCCTCTACATATCTACCTCTTGCCACAGCGCCTATGAAGAACTTCTCCGCCGTGCCCAACTCCACCTCTTGAGACCCCTCGTACCAATGTGGTATGGAGATTTTGAGGTATTTCCGAACTCCCCGCATGACCTCATAGGAGGGGAACATAGCCAATACGCCGCCTGGAGACAGGTTTATCGCCGTCGCAAGACGTTGAGCTATCCGTAGATACATCTTTTCATTTCTCTCTTCAAATTTTGTGGTAACTCCCACATCGACTATCGAAACGTAATTATGCCGCGGGATGAAGTCGGAGAAGGATATGTCGAGCTTGACGTAGTTAAAGACTCCGAGACTCTCGGCAAATAGAGATATGGGCAAAGTGCCGCTTATATAAACCACGCTTTTGGCGCCTCTCAAAGACTCCTTAATCAACGCAACTGGGTCCAGCGGGTAGAGCACCAGCGTCTTTGTTGAGCTCTCGCCTTTCACCTCGCCGTAGTATCTCAGCCTCTCTCTAAGAGCCTCCCGCAACTCCTTGACTAAAACCAGGGGTGTGTAGGGATTCACTCTCTCCTCTGTTTTCCTCTTTGTAATTTCCCATATGGCGGTGTCCAGGTCGATGTCTGCGACGAGTCCCAACACGTCGCCGACGTCGACGGAGCCGGAGCTCCTCTTTATGAAAGTCAAGAGTCTGTAGAGCTTGCTCGCCTCTTCTAAGAAGCCGTATTTTCTCGCCTCTCTATATGCGGCGCGCAGGTCGCCTTCGGACAAAGCGATGCTGTGGAGATGGACTACTGCGTCGAACAGAGAATGCGCCTCGTCGATGATCACGACGCGGCCGCCGACATCTGCTCTCTCCCTCCCAAAGATGTAGTAATAGGTCGAGATGACGAGCTTGGCGTCTTTCATCTTCCTCTTGGCATATTCGTAGGGACAGCTCTGCGAGGCGCAGAGGTATTTTACATACGTCGACACAGACTTAAGAGGCGCCTCCACCTCTTTAGGCGGGTAGTAGGCGCATCTACCCATTCTCTTGAGGAGGTTGCATTCCGCCAAGAACTCTGGATAGTTGAGCTTCTTGAGCTGGGGGTAGCAACACATGTCTTGCCGGCTTTTTATAACTACGTAGTCTAGGTAGACGCCACGGGCTAGGATTTTTGAGAGCTCCCTTACAGGCGGCTCCAGCTCTGTCCGCGTCCTCACTACGTAGTGTATGGGGGTGTCTGTCTCTAGCAGGTGGCGGACTGCCGCCGTCAGCACCGCCGCGGTCTTGCCGAGGCCAGTCGGCGCGTTGATGAGGACGGTCTTCCCCTCTCGGAGTCCGTTATACACGGCGTCGTATACCTCTTTCTGAAATGGTCTAAAGGCGGCGTAGGGGAAGAGGTCCACAACTTATTTAGTACATATATATTCCTCCTCATGCATATCGCCAGGGATGACGATATCTTATCTGGCAGAACCACCGATGTCTATTTCCAGAGGACTGTAGAGGTTCTGAAAAACGCGGGGTTGAGCGACGTGAAGGTGCGGGCTGAGTTTCACGTCTCCTCTCTCCCCCGGGACTACAAATGGGCTGTTTTCACCGGTTTGAAGGAAGTGATTGAAGTCTTGAGAGGCAGGCGTGTGACCCTCTATGCCATGCCTGAGGGGACGGTGTTTTACGAGAACGAGCCAGTCATGGTGATAGAAGGGCCTTATTTAGAATTCGCGGTGCTTGAGACCGCGATTTTGGGGATTCTACGGCACTACTCAAGCATATCCACAAAGGCGGCCCGCATTAAGAAGCTTGTCGGGGATAAAACTTGTCTCTTCTTCGGCGCCCGTGTTCTTCATCCGGCGATTCAGCCTATGGCAGATCGCGGTGCGTATATAGGCGGGTGCGACGGAGTGGCTACTGTGCTCGGCGCCGAGATGATGGGGATAAAACCCTCTGGCACCATGCCCCACGCCCTTATGATAATATTCAAAGCGGTCATGGGGGACCACACGCTGGCGTGGGTTTGGTTTGACAAGACCATGCCTATGGATGTACCCCGCATAGTGCTGGCTGACACGTTCCTAGACGAGAGAGAAGAGGCGTTGCTGGCGGCCAAGTTGCTAAACGAGAGGCTGTATGGCGTGAGGCTCGACACGCCTGGTAGCAGACGTGGAAACATGAGACGGATCGTGGAGGAGGTTAGATGGAGCCTAGACCTCCACGGCTATAGACACGTAAAGATCTTTGTCAGCGGCGGACTAGACGAGCCGCAGATTACAGCCCTGAAAGATGTGGCGGACGGCTTCGGCGTTGGGACCTCAATCGCATTCCCCCCCTCTGTAGACCTCTCCATGGACATAGTAGAGGTGGAGGTGAATGGCAAGTGGGTCCCCATAACTAAGAGGGGGAAGTTGCCCGGCTTTAAGCAGGTGTATAAATGCGGCACGAGGCACGTCGTCGTTAGGTGGGGCGAGCCGGCGACCTGTGGCGAGCCGCTTCTGGTCAAGTGGATAGAAAACGGCGTTGTGGTGAGGACGCCGCCGTCTGAAGGGGAAATTAGAGAATATGTGTTGCAGCAACTGAAAGAGCTAGAGTAGTTTTTCTACAGGCTTCAGAAGTAGGCTGTACGTCGCCTCGCCGGTGTATACCTTTGTGTATAAGTTCAGCAGGCGGCGTCCCAAAAGCTTAACGGCCCACCTCTTGGTGCCCAAGGTCTTAGCCATACGCGATAACAGTCTAGTCTTTTTGACCTCCTCCACGTACTCCTTTATCAGCTTTTGGTATATGCCATTGGCGTACTTCTCGTTTCCGTATATCTTCAAGGCGGCGTAGGCCGCTACGGCGGCGGCGGCGCCGGTGGAGACTGCATAGTAGATCCCCTCGCCCGTTGTGGCGTCTACAAGACCCGCTGCTTCGCCGGCGAGAAGCACGTGGCGGCTTCCCACGCCGGCCACATGGCCTAGCGACAGGGGGTGGCCCCGTACCTCTCCCGCTCTGTAGCCCACCTTCTCGGCGTAGTCGACCACCAGCTTCCTGAGGTCAATCCAAGATCCCCAGCCCACGCCTGCGCCTATGTTTGCGCCTTCGCCGAGGGGGAAGATCCAGGCGTATCCTACCCTCTTTGTCTGGTTTATCACGGTGTCGAAGTCTATGATGCAGGTGTCTGAAGGCGGGCCTTTGGCGATGGTCATGTAGGCTATTGCGTGGGTCTTGTGGCCTTGGTAGTTCATGATGCCGATGGATCTGGCCACGACGCTGGTGGCGCCGTCAGCGCCTATAATGATCCTGCCGACGTATTCGCCCATCTTTCCAACAACTGTATTCCCCTTCACCGCCACAGCCTGGTCTCTTACGAACTCTACGCCGCTCTGCTTAAGCAACGCGTAGTCGAAATCGGGTCGCCTGGTGATTAAGATGGGTTCTTTCCGCAGTACATATTTATACCCAGCGGCGCGGGTCTCGATGGCGTTGCAGGAGCCGTACACTGGGTACTCGAGGCCTAGACGGTTTAACAGCTTCCATGTTCTGGGAGTCAAGCCGCCGCCGCAGGGCTTTTCACGCGGCGGCTGGAGACGGTCAATGACGAGGGCCTTGAGTCCAAGTCTATGCGCGACAAGAGCCGCGATGGACCCCGCGGGGCCCGCTCCCACTATGACTACGTCGTACACAGACCTGTCCCCAGGGAAGTAAATATATTTTCTCAACAAAGTATTTTATGGAAATACGCCAGGGAGTCCTGTGGGAGCGACCTGAGTGGTTTGAGGTGAAGTTCCGTTGTGCTCGATGCGGCATCTGTTGTGTAGGTACCGAGATGGAGCTGTTGGCTGAGGACATAGAGAGAATTACGGCGCGGGGCTACAAGCTGGAGGAGTTTGCGGAGGAGAAAGACGGCGTCTACCGCTTGAAAAACGTGGATGGGCACTGCGTTTTTTACGATCCTGAAAAGAGGCTTTGTAAGATTTACGACATAAGGCCCGTTGGCTGTCGGATGTACCCCCTCGTCTACGACGGCAAATCTGTGACCACAGATCGGACGTGTCCAACGTGGAACACCGTGCCGCGTAGCGAAATCGAGCGCCTAGCCCCATATGTGCTTAAGTTTCTAGAAGACGTCAAATTGGCAAAGGTCAAGATTAGATTAAGGATTTGATTTCTTTTGACGTTACTATTGGTATGCCTAGAGACTCGGCGAGTTTTTCCGCCTCTTCAAGAGGCATGGCCTCTAGATGGTCGCCTAGCGCCTCGATTATAACTACGGCAGGCGGCACGCCGGCGGCTTTGGCCAAGATGAGCGAGAGCTCGGTGTGTCCCCACCGCGTGCCTATACGTGCCCCTAGCACCGCCACGTGGCCTGGCATGTAGAAGTTTCTTCGGAACTCTTCCCGTGCTGTCTCAACGTCTCTCAACGCAAGTTCCACGACGCGGGCCAGCTCTCTTACGGTCAAAGCCTTGTCTACGTCCCTGACTCCTGTTCTGGTCTTTACGTGGTTTACATAACCGATAAAGGCGGGCTCGTCGCCGTAGGGCGCCTTGGTCAAGAAGCCGAGTTTTCTATACATGTCGCTTAGGAAGGTTAGGCCCAGCGCTTCGCCTATTTCTCTCGTGGTTGCGAAGCAGAGCAGGCCACCTGCGTTTTTCCGGAGCCACCGCACCAACGGGGGAGTTACCGCATCTGCGCGGATTACGAAGTCTACCTCCGCCTCTCTGTCGTCGCCGTCGTAGAGCATGACAAGTTTGCCCCTCCTGAAGGCTTGTATAGCCGTCTCGAGGCTCACAGTAAACATACGTTGCGGAGTATTATAGTTTTTGTCAACTAACGTTTGCAACGTATGCGGTAGGTCAAGACCACCTCCTGGCCGCATTCACACAGCTTGATTGAGGCGAGTTGAAGCGTGAAGGGGGCGTCCTCTGTGGTGGCGTAGCCCTTTCCGTCTACGAGAGAGACTCCGTTGCCAAATACATATGGCGTGATAGTCAACACGATTTCGTCCACTAGACATCGGCTTAAGAACTCCCAGTTGGTCCGCCCCCCGCCTTCCAGCAGAACTTTCCTCACGCCGCGCGTGTAGAGGATCTGCAGGACGTGGGCCGGGTCCACAAAGTCGCCGTCTATCACATGGACCTCCACGCCTTTGTCTTTGAGCTCTTTTACCTTATCCGGCGGCGCCCGCTTAGTGGTGAAAACCAGGGTGGAGGCTGAGGAGTCGAACATCCTAAGCGTCGTGGGGACTTTCAAAGCCCCGTCTATTAACACCCGCATCGGGTTTCTGCCTTCTACATATCTAACCGTCAGCCTGGGGTTGTCCACTATCGCGGTGTTGGCGCCTATTATCACGGCGTCGACAGACGCCCTTAGGGCGTGGAGTCTCCTTAAATCGTGTGGACAAGAGAGCCGCGAGAAGCCGGAGGCGCTGGCGATCCTCCCGTCGATGGTCGTCGCTGCGGCTAAGTAGACGTAGGGTCTCATCGCACTATCTCTATACCAATTCTGCCTAAGGAGCGGAGGTGGTCAAGTCCCCGCGTCGCTTTTACAAATGCGTTATAGGGCCTCTTGGCCACCCCCACCCCAACTCTGACCGGCACAGACAGCCCGTCCACAGCCTCGCGTATGGACTCGGCGTTAGGGAGAAAGAGAGCTATGTTGTCTCCGCCTAGGTAGAAGGCGAGACACCCCACGTCCCTGCACCTCCTTGCCAAGTTGTTCAACAGGTCGAGAATTTCCAGATAAATCTTCAGCGGCCCGTTGCTTTTTGTCACTTCACTGCTGTTGACAACATCCATATGGGCTACGGCGGCTAAGCCCCCTTGTTCCTTGGCTCTGTCTTCCCCACAGTTGAGATACGCCTCGTAGGGGGTGTCGCCGACCCCGGTACAGTGTTCCACAGGCACGGGAGACCTCCTTGCGATTTTGCCCACTGCGCGGGTCACCGAGACCTCGTCGATGTTTGTTGTCAATGCTATGAAGAAGTCGTGTCTGAAGTGGTGCGGCAACGCCCCAATTGCCGTGAAGGTGCGCCACAAGTCGGCTTGAAGTTCTGCCTGCGTCTGTTGGATTAAATGCTCGCGGCGGGGTCCAAGAGACTCGGTCCATTCTCTGTATCCTTTTAAAGAGATTAAGGCGACTTTATGCACGACGGTAAACAACCGTGGTTATAAAAACTTGGTGTATGTAAACTTTAGTTTACTTTAACGTAATAAAGACGTAGACGGCACGGCTCGTGCCGTGCATACTCCCAGTGGGGTCTTTTGAACAACACGGCCCGCACCTCCCGCCTACGGTAGATGTAGAAATTGCGCAATATGTAGCAGAGGCGATAGGGAAGAAGATAGGCGCCGTGACCCTCCCGCCGCTGTATTACACCTGTAGCGAGGAACATAAAGGCTTTCCGCAGACTATTTCCGTTTCCTGCCGCCACTTCGTACCGTACTTTGAGGAAGTCCTCCGTTCTGCTGTTGAGAAATGTGGCGTTGTGATTATAGTAGTGGGACACGGCGGAGTTTGGGACGCCGTCAATATGACTACACAACAGCTGAACTATGCGGTGGGGCGCCCCGCCGCCTTCGCCGTCAATATATGGACCTACGTAGCGCCGCGCGACCACGCCGGCACGGACGAAACAAGCGTCTACCTGGCGGTAGGCGGCAGACTGATGGGCAACATGCCGGACGTATGCGAGGGGGATGTGTCGCTGTTCGGCAAAATGCCCGTACACCACTTCTCTGCTACAGGCGTGGTGGGTTGTCTCAAGCCGCAGGAGGTGTCGCCGGAGCGAGGAAAGGCAATACTCGAAAAGGCCCTAGAGAAGATCTTTAAAAAAGTCGAGGAGTTCCTCGCGCTTACTGCTCGCCACACTTCTTAAGCGCTTCCGTCAGTCTCTCCACCGCCTTGACCAACTCTTTCAACCCCGCAATTTGAATCGTGACAGTGGCGACGCCGTCCCCGCCCTCAGGCTCGTCTTTCAATTCGTTGAGTATTTTCTCTAATTCGTCGCTTTCCTCTTCTTTTTTTAGCTTTTTCTTAAGGATCGACACGTTAAATATACATGGTTAAAAGCAACTAAATGCATATATTCAGCTCTGCAGAGGACACTATGCTGATTTACTTCTCTGCTGTCTTCATGAACCACACGCCGCCCTACAGCCACCCAGAGGCCCCAGACAGATTAGACCATCTGCTGAGAGGCGGCCAGGAGGCTGGCGCAGAGATAAGAGAGCCCGCATTTAGAGAAGACGCGTGGAGGCTCGTGGAGCTGGCCCACGAC
>JAJHQT010000100.1 GCA_020833205.1 Pyrobaculum sp. | reverse complement strand
ACGCCGCCGGCCACGGCGTCCCCCAACACGTCGACAACGGCCTGGGCCATCTCTAGAGAGGCCTTGCCGAACCCCACCACATGCACCACCCCGGAAAGCTTGTACCTCCGCCCAGCCACCTCCACGCCGTCGCCGCTTCTTTTGACGTATTTAGCAACCGCCCCGTAGGGGTCCGCCGCCGCCAAGGCCGCCTCCAGCGCATCTAAGAGCACCCCAGCCCCACGGAGCCTCTCCAACTCGCCTCGGTTCTTAATCACAATTAAAAATAAGCAATAATTTATACGTGGAGCGTTGGGTTCAGAAAGCTGAAAAATACAAAAGCTACGCCCAGCGTAGCCTCGAAGAGGAGACCTACGACTTGGCCTGTTTCTTGGCACAACAGTCGGCTGAGTTCCTTTTGAAGGGGATGTTGATAAGGGAAGTGGGGGCCAGGCCGCTTACACACAGCCTATACGAAATGGCGAAGAGACTAGCCCAAGTCCGTACTGTGGTGCTGACTGAGGATGTGGCTAAGTGCGCCAAGTCGCTTGAGGAACACTACGTGCAGGCTAGGTATCCCGACGCGCGGCTGGGCCCCTACGAGCAGTGGGAGGCAGAGGAGTGTCTGCGTTGCCTAGAGATGTTGTGGAGATGGATAGGTGGGTTGAAGTAGCGAAGAAAAGGAGGCGGGAGATTGCGGCGGCCGTCGCGGCGTTTATAAGAGAGGCTTGCCGCGTCGGCGACGTGGCGCTTTTCGGCTCGAGGGCCCGCGGCGACTTCCACGACATGAGCGACTGGGATCTGGCGGTGATTACGCAAGACGGGGAATACGCCGTAGAGACTGAGGAATTCGGGCAAGTAGTCTACATACCGTTGGCAAAGCTTCACCAGCTCCTCGCCTTCTCCATGCTCATACTCGACGTCGCCTACGAAGGACGCCTCCTCTGTGGAAGAGGAGAGTTTTGGCAGGAATTCACCAGAGAGGTGATGCAGTACGTCAGGGAGAGAAGGCTGGGAAAAAATAGGTGGGGTTGGTATCCCGTCTAGGCCACCCACTCAAAGACGCCGGCTTGTAGCACGACTATGCGTAGTATCAACGCGCCTATGAGCGCCAGTATTGCCGCGGCTGCTAACAACAGCTTGTTCTCACGCCTCCAGCTTACAAGCTCTATGGCAAGGGGGATCAATATGCCCACTGCCACGACTCCGCCCCAGAACGCCGGGGCCAGCGGGCCGTAGACGAGGGCCCAGCCGCTAATCCTGGCGGCCGTGCTGACGCCGTACATGGCGATGTTGACTAGAGCAAGTACGGCGATGAGTTCGGCGATTTCTAGGGCGATGTTTGCACGTACGGTGAATTTGGTGACGTCGTCGCGGTGGATCATCAGCTCGGTCAACGCCAAGGCGCAGACCGACGCGCTGATTATCCACAAGACTGGCAACAATGGCGTGTTCCAAAACGGTACCCCAGGCGCCGCGGCGATTAAGAAGCCGCTGTATATCGTGACCAAAACCCCCACAGCCGCCAGCAACACGCCAAACCACCCCGCGTCCACTACAACGTTGAGCATTTTAATATTTATTGTATGTCTCAACGCTACGAGAAACAACAACAACATAGCCACGGAAAGCAACACAATACCCACAGCCATCCAGCTTCTAAACAAGCCGAATTGTCCTGTGAAGAAAGACGTCGGCAAGGCGTTGACGAGGTTCCACGGCCTCGAGAGGTCGGCCACCACAAACACAGTCGCCGCCACGACGGAGATAAATAAAACCCAGCTGAACGCCTTCAGGTGGTCCACCCTGGCTTGTCTAAGCAGTACATACGCCACGGAGCCCATGCCCGCCAGCCCCGCCAGCCACAGAAACGGACCTATGAGAAGGGGAGTCCAGATCTCTTGAAACTCTATCATGGCCCCACCACCACGAAATACTTAGGCCTAGTCCCCTTGTTCTCCAACAGCGTTATGTAGCGGCTTCTGGCAAGACGTCTAGATATTTTGCTGTTGGGGTCGTCGACGTCGCCAAACGCCCTGGCGCCGGCTGGACACACAGCGACGCAGACGGGGTCGAGACCTGCCTTAACCCGGCTGAGGCACTCATCCCCCATGCACTTCCTCGGTAGGCCGGTCTCCTCGTCGAGCCACCTGGCGTTGTAAGGACACGCCACCATGCAGTATTTACAGCCGATACACAGCTCCGCCTTTATCTTCACCAACCCGTCCACGTCCTTATGGGAGGCGCCGGTGGGGCATGCCGAGACGCAGGGCGGGTTGTCGCAGTGTTGACATTGTATCAAATAAAGCATGGGCCGCGGCCCCTTTAGGATCTCCACTTTTTTTATGTTGGAGGCCAGCCAGCCCCACGTCTTGTTCTCACGCCCCTCGCTGTTATAGTTGGCGGCGTTGCACGCCGCAATGCAGGCGCCGCATGCTATGCAACGGGACTGGTCCCAGAGGTGGGCCAGCCGCGTCATAGCCTCCTCACCCTCACGGTGCTGTTGGTAGGCGCGGCGCCCACCACAGGCTCTATCTTGCCGGTGGCGAACCACGCCGGATTCACCCCCTCGCGCAGGTAGGCGAACTGCTCCGTGATTAACGAAGACCTCCTCCCGCCAAGGAAGGCGTAGGTGAACAAGACGCCCTCCCGCACTCTATTCGTCACGCGGATCCTGGCCCTGGCCTTGAAGCCGTTGTCTATGCCCTCCAGCTCCACCTCGTCGCCGTCTCTCACGCCGAGCCTCTCGGCGTCTTTTGGATTCATCCACACAGTCCGGTCTCCTAGATACTTCGCGTTGGGGGTAAAGGCGAAGTGGCAAGAGACGACTTGGTCCTTCCCATTGACTAGGTAGAACTCGTCCGGCGCCTTCGGCCTAGTGTAGAGCGGCTCCCGGTAGTCCGGAAGCGGGTCTAGCTTGTTCCTCAACGCCGTTATTGAGTATATCTCCACCTTGCCCGTCGGCGTCCCCAGCTTAGTGTTGTAAGGCCTGACGCCGTAGCTCTTTTTCTTCAACACCGCAACCCCCTTCTCCTCAAGCGCCTTCTCGAGGTCGTCTACAGGCATCTTAAACCTGTCGGCCACCTTCTTCAACGCCGCCTCCACCAGCTGGCGTTCCCACTCCTCAAACTTGTGCGGATCTGCATACCTCTCGTCGTAGCCCACGGCCTTGGCTCTGTCCGGCCATGCGCGTCTGACGATTTCCATAAGCATCCAGGGGGCGTGCCGCGCGTCTACGCCAGGAGGCGGATCTAGAGCCTTATGCGACTTTTGAATCGCCGCGTGGA
>JAJHQT010000013.1 GCA_020833205.1 Pyrobaculum sp. | reverse complement strand
CGTAAAAGCAAAAGAAGAAGAAAAGGCGGAAGAGAACGCCATTCTTCGCAGTTAGGCTTTGTGGTTTGTCAACAGACCTGTCCAGTTGACGGCCCCCGCCTCGCCTGGACCAGCCCCCTCTCGCGTAGCGATACCGCCTCTTCGCCGCCGCGCCTCTCACCACCTCCACCGCGCCTATCTCGGCAAATAGTTCCGGCCTACGCCGCGTAAGGTCGAGCGTGAGGCGGAGAAGCCCCACGCTTCTGTGGCGGCACAGGTACTCTGCTACCGCCTCTATCAGCCTGTCCATAAAGAGGAGGTGTGTGGGTCGGGTGGAGGCGTCGGCGGGTGTCCGGCCTGCGGTGGCCCGTTGATAACCGACCGGGAGAGGTGGTGTGCGCACAGTGCGGCCTAGTGGTGGCTGAATCAGCAGTAGACACGGGGCCGGAGTGGCGCGTCTTCGACGAGAGGGAGAAGAGGCGGGTTAGGACTGCGCCGTTGAAGCTTGTCGTCAAGACGGACATGGCGGTAAAAGCGGAGCACGGCGTACAGTGGCGCATGCTGGCGAAGTTCCACAGAGAGACCCTGCATGGTTACGAGAGGAGGCTGGTTGAAATCGGGGCGGAGCTGAAGCGCATTAGGGAGTGCGCAGGACTGCCGCAACACGTAATGGAGGAAGCCGAGGCGTTGTTAAAGAAGTACTTCGACGTGGTGGGGAGCCTCCAGCCTGAAGCCGCCGCGGCGGCTTTGTTGTGGACCGCCGCTAAGGCGGCCGGCGCGCCGAGGCCGCTGGAGGACTTCCTCAAATGTAACAAGGCGAGTGAGCGTCGGGTTAGGAAGGCGGCTTGGAGGCTCAAGGAGGCTATGAGACAAAGCAGAAGGCCGAGTATCGAGGACTACGTGAAGACTCTGGCGGCTAGAGTCAATCTGCCGGCGCCTGTAGTCAAGACCGCGGTGGAGCTTCTGGAGAGGAATAGGAGGGTTTTGGCTGGTAAAAACCCGTGGGTTTCTGCGGCGGCGGCGTTGTGGCTGGCGTCGTTTAAGAAGCTGGGCCTCTTGAAGGCGCTGGCTGAGGCGGCTGGCGCAACTACAGCCAGCATAAGGAACGCCGCCAAGAGGCTTAGGGTATGAACATGTGCCGGCAGATTCGCTACACGCCGGTGGGGGAGCACGTCAGACTGCTGGTGCTTAAGAGGCTGGCGCGAGGCCCCGCCGAGGTCGGCGAGATAGACCGGATGGTCAGAGAGGCTGTGGAGGCGCTTGGGGTTAGATACGACTGGAGGGCGTGGCCTAAGCTCCTTGAGGGCGAGGTGGAGGTAAGAGGCGGCGTTGTGGCAATTACGCCGCGCGGCAGATGGATCCTAGAGCTAACCAGCGAGGAGGTGGCCAAGTGCGCGAAGAAGAGACTGGGCGTAGAGGTATGAGGCGGAAGATTAAGCAGTATCTGCCGGCTTTGCTTTTGCACATACAGAGGCGGCTGGAGGATGGGAGGGGCGCCGTGGTCGCGGTGCGTACCCGCAACATATGCGGCGTGGACAGGAGGTGCGGCATAGCTGTGCACTGGCTCATGATGCGCCTAGTGGAGAAGGGCCTCGCGAGGCGGCTCAAAAAGGGAACATATCTAATCGAGAGGGATGCCGCGGAGGAGGTTCTTTCGGCCTTGAAGGAGTGGATATGACGGCGGCCAAAAAGATTAGGGTCACCGCCGCCGTTTTTGAACTGCCGCAGAAGCTGGGTATCCTCCAGTACGTGGAGTACGAGCCGCCTCCGAGGGAGTGGTGCGCGGAGGACGGGTGCCTCTACGAGGGGGTGCTGACTGCGGAGGGGTGCCGCAAAGGAGTGTGCGTGCGTTACCGCGTGTGGGTTTACTCAAGGGATAGGAGGAGGTGGGAGGCGAGGGAGCGGTGGAGGAGGCGTGGCGAAGAGGCGGGCGGTTGCATTAAGCAACAGGTGGCTGATGCCTTGTGGGAGTTGAGTGGGCAGTACGACGTGGGTGTGTGGTACAGGCGCGTGGAGGAGAGGAGGGGCATCCGCTATGAAGTCCACGTCTACTGCGGCGTCGTTGTGAACGGCGTGCATTTAGACCAGCCCCGCTGCCGCACAGTCGACGAATGCGCCAGGCAGATTCTAGAGGAGTACAAACGCGAGGTGGAGAGACTGAGCAAGTCTCCTCCGCCCGACCCAGCGGAGGGCTTCTGAGGGAGTATCCGGAGCTAAGCGCCTTCGGCGTTGATTGGGTTAGGAAGTGGCTGGTCCTTAGGGATAGGCTGGTGGAAATAGCTAAGGTGCTGAGGAGGTTTCCGTGGATGGTTGATGTGATAAAGCAAAGGCCAATGAGCATCCTCCACCCCTACATGATAGAGGTTTACGTGGCTAGGGACGGGTCTGAGGTATGCCTATCTCTAAACCCGCCGAAGGCGTACTGCGCCCAAAACGGCTCAGTTAGGGAAGTCAGGTTAGAACTAGAGTTTAAGCGGTACGAGGTATACGAAGACAAGACTAGAGAGGTGTACTGCCCCAAGGGGCTATTAGCATTCACCACGGTAGCGAGAGAATACGTGAGGATACTCTAACCGTTTTCCTCCTTTTTTGCACCGAAGAGCCGCCACATCGTTGTCCTGCGTTGTTTAGGAGGCTGGGCTTTTGGCTAGGCTGGCTGAGGCGGGGTCAGGTTGGCGAAGTCTGAGAGATGACGAGGGGAACGGTTGCCGAAAATCAATAAAAACATCACGCATCGCGGTAACAATGATAAAGATCTTGCTTCACCACACATGTAAATCATCTTATACGCTGTATAAAGCCTTGAAAAACACGCCTGGAGTCCAATTTGAAATGATTGGGGTGCCTTACTTCCCTTACCTCAAACACTACGTACTGAGCGTCCCCGCCGTTTTTATAGATGGAGAACTCGTTTTACTAGACCCCGTCGAGCCAGAGGACGTGCTCATGTTAATAAGCGGAAAGATGGAAAAGGAGCTCAGCGTAGAAGATGCAGTGGAAAATTTCGTCAGAGGCGTAATGACGAGTCAAGCGTTGTTAGTCACAGTAATGTTATACAAATCGTTGAAACCGCTCCTAATCCCAGAGCTGGTCTCAGTACTCTCAAGGGCTAAACACTATAAACAAGAACACAAGACGCCACAGATTTTAGAGAAGATAAGAGCAAGTGAAACAGAGCTATTAAGTGAACACTGGGAACACCTAGTGAAGTTGCTTACTTTTAGCCTAGTGAGAGAGATGTATTGGCTAGGCGTCGACATAGACGAGGTGGAAAAAAGCCACATCAAAATGTGGATCTTAGCCAAGGCAACCCTTGGCAGAGTCGGCCTGCCCTATCCAAGGCCCACAGTCCCCGACGTGGTAGTAGATGCGGTATACACCACGTTGAAAGAAGCTGGCAGAAAATACCTGGACAAAGTAGCAGAAGAGCAAATAATTCTCAACGACGCCGAGTTCCTCTCGCTAATACAACAGGCATAAAACTTAAAACTTACTTATTTTAACTATAGAAGTACAAATATGGGAAGATGAAGAAGTGATGATATACAGAGTTACCAAACTCAACGGCCCCTCGGAAACTTTCTCGCCGCAGAAGTTGATGCTTTCCATTCTGCGCGCCGCACAGGACGCGGGGGTTGGGGTGGACGGCGAAATCGACATCGCCATAAACAGAGACGTCGGGTCTTGGGAGCTTGCAGACATGATCCATCTGGAGCTCCTCAAGAAGGCCATAGACAGGCCGGAGCTGGCCGAGGTGGCAAAATCACATTTGTTGGGACGTATATATAAGGAGGCCTTTGGCAAAGACTTCCTCAAGACTAAGACGGGATACGGAGAGCGCGCAGTGTCGCGGTTTAGGCAACTGGCGGCGGAGTCCGGCCTGCTCAAGGAGGAGTCCCTCGAGTTGTTGAGCCTCTTTGAGCCGAGGCCCGACTTCGACAAGGCGCTGTCATACAACGCCTTGCGCCTCTTCACCAACGGCAACTACGCCCTGCGCGACTCAAGCTTCCGGCTTGCCGAGACCCCCAGCATGGCGGCTTGGCGGGTGGCCACCGCCGTGGCGCGGGATTTAACAACAGCCAAACGCTACTACGACGCCATCACGGCGCAGAGGATCGTGCCCGCATCGCCCTTCTGGTTCAACGCCTGGGCTGGGAAGGAGATGTTCGCCTCCTGCTTCACCCTGGAGGTGGAGGACTGCCTCTCCTCAATAACGCACCCTGGCAGATACTGCATCTACGACGCCTTGGCCTACTCCGGCGTAATACAACAGCTTGGCGGCGGCGTCGGCTACGACTTCTCCCTCCTGAGGCCGGAGGGCGACGTGGTGAGGGGAAGCGTGGGCGTCGCCAGCGGGCCCGTATCTTTCATGAGGCTCTTCGACACAAACGTAGACGTCATAAAGCAGGGCGGCAAGAGGCGGGGCGCCCAGATGGGGACGCTCCACGTCTGGCACCCCGACATACGCAAATTCATCAAGGCGAAAACCGGCGAGCTGAAAGACGCGCATCTCCAGAACTTCAACATATCCGTCTTCGTCGACGACACCTTCATGGAGAAGGCACTGGGCGTGGACAAAGACCCCAGGTACCCCCTCATAAACCCGAGGATATTCTACGACAAGACGGGCAGAAAGCCCGTAGAGTATGTCGACATCCACAAGGAGGCCGAGGTGCCTAAAGAGGTTGCGTGGGGCGAGGTAGACGCCCGCGACCTATTCCGCGAAATAGCCGAGGGGGCCTGGGACTCCGGCGACCCGGGCATTATATTCAAGACAAATCTCAACGCCTCAAACCCGCTGTTAGGAGAAGAAATCGAAGTTGCGGGATACAAGTTCAGATATATGTGGAGGGTGGTTAATCCCTGTAGCGAGACGCTTCAGAATCCGTTCGAGGTTTGCAATCTTACTCACATAAACCTGGTGAAATTTGTGAAGCCGAACTGTACGGGCGGGACCTTCGAGGAGAAGCTGTCGTGTGTGGACTGGGAGGGGCTTGCGGAGGCGGCGCGCATAGGCACGCGGTTCCTCGACGACGCCATTGAGAGGAGCAGAACCGGCATAAAGGTCATAGACGAGATGAACTTAGCCACGCGGAAGAACGGTCTGGGCATTATGGGCTTCGCCGAGCTCCTTCTAAAGCTGGAAATCCCCTACGCCTCGTGGGAGGCGGTGGAGCTGATAAACCGCATAATGGCGTGGATATACGTCCACGCCCTCGACGAGTCTGCCAACTTGGCGCGGGAGAGGGGGCCCTTCAAGTTCTTCGAGAAGTCGATATACGCGAAAGGCGAAATCCCCGTGTTGAAGTACCAAGACTTCGTCTGGGGCAGGTGGGAGCGGATAAAGCACGTCTACCCGAAGGAGCTACAGGAGACCGGCGACCGACTCAGGGACATCACCATGCGGACTAGGGAGTGGCTGAGGCCGCATCTCGATAGGCTTAGGGAGAAGGTGAGGGGCGGCGTGAGGAACTCCGTGGTGCTCTCCATCGCGCCTACCGGCAGGACCAGCATACTGGCTGGCACCACCAGCGGGGTGGAGCCCATATTCGCACTGGCCTTCTTCCGCAACGTGACTGTGGGGACGCTCGTCGAGTACTACGGCCCCGGGATCGAGTACCTCAAGGCCAGGGGGCTGTGGACGCCGCAGGTACGCCGCGTCGTGGAGGAGACAGGCATGTTGAGAGACGCCCCAGTCCCCGACGGCGTGAAGCACCTCCTCGCCACCGCCATGGAGATCGGCTGGCTTTGGCACGTGTTGATACAAGCCAGTGCTCAGCAGTGGGTAGACCAAGGCATATCCAAAACCATCAACATGCCAGCCAACGCCCCCAAGGAGGACGTGTACTGGGCCTTCGCCTTCGCCTGGGCCGTGGGGGTGAAGGGCATAACAGTGTACCGCGACAAGAGCAAGTCTGTGCAGGTAATCTACACTGGGCTGAGGCAGGAGATTAAGAAGAAGCTCGCCGACACAAAGATCGTCGTAAAGCCTTTGGCGCTTGACAAGCCGATAGACGAGACGGCGGCCGAGGCCAAGCTGAAGGCCTTGGAGGAGGGGAAGGACCCGTACTGCAAGACCGGCGAGTGCGGGTGATCGTAGTTCTGCTTACGCGTTGTCCTAATAAACTTGGATGAGCGTGTTTTCATGCTTGACATAATTTCTAAGTCTGTGAGGATCGGACTCGTCTTTGTTATTTTTAGTGTACTCTACACGTTGTTTAACGTATGGTGGGCTGGGTTGCTGGATGTATACCCCCTGCTAATCGGCGTGTATCTGATGACTTTTGTGTCTGTGGCGCCTTACGTTGTTGTCAACATGGCGTCTGCCGTGCGGAATCGGGGGGACGGGAGGTGGCTAGTCACGGTTGGCCTTTCTCTTGCGTTGCTTTCGTCGTTGGTGGCGGCTATGGTGAAGTTGGGGCATTTGAGGAGTGTGGTTACGCCGTATTCGCTGTCTCAGCTTAGGTTTGACAGCACGCTTGCGCTTTCTTTGGCGTTGTTAGGTCTTTCCGCTCTTGTGTATCTCGGCAGTATTGTGCCAGAGAGCAAGAAGCTTATACGCGTTATGTACCTCAACGTGGTTGAAGGCGGTAGGGAAGACGAGGATGTTGAGACTATCTAAGATATAAAGCAGTAGGTGTATACGTTATGTGGAGAGCGTTTTGTTGATTAGAGAATTTGAGAAAGAGCCCTATGAGTTGGTAGAAGTCTTGCGGTTTGAAAGAGGTCGGCGATATGTATACAGACTTGCGGCTGGCGAGCGGGAATATTTTGTGCACGTCGTAGCGTTAAGGGAAGCTGTGTACGTGGAGTTCTGGCATCCGGGGTATGCCGTGCCTCTGCTCGTGTTCCGCGTCTCCAGCGGAGAAGAGCTGTCTAGGGTGTTGACTCTCTTGAGATCTCTTCTAGGCAGGTAAAAGTTTTATACATAAAGCACCCCCCTCCTTATGTCTTACAGCGTACTTGAGGCTTTGAGGAGTAACCCGGACTATGTGAGGAAGGTGTTGTCTGCGCGGAGGATGGACACATCTCTTGTGGATAAGTTTCTAGAGCTAGACGCGAGGTGGAGGCAGTTGAGGCGGGAGGTCGACGAGTTGAGACATCAATACAACCAGCTGTCGCGAGAAGGCGCAAGGGCGGCGCCGGAGAAGAGGAGGGAGATTGTGGAGAAGGCACGGGAGCTTGCGGCCAGGCTTGAGAAGGTGGAGAAAGAGCTGGAGGAGGTTGAGCGGGCCAGGGAAGACGTCCTTTGGAGCTTCCCCAATCTGATCCACGACTCGGTGCCGGTCTGCCCTGAGGGCGTCGACTCGATTCCTGTTAGGCACTGGGGCGCCGTTAAGGTCGTGAAAGGCGCCGCAGGTCCCCCAGGCGTGGAGTACGTGGTGGTGGATAAGCCGCCGGTCGGCCACGCCGACATGGCCGAGGCGGTTTTAAAGATGGCCGACACCCTCAAGGCGGGCGAGGTCGCGGGTAGCCGCTTCTACTACCTCTTCGACGACTTGGTGTGGCTAGACTTCGCCCTCGCCATGTACGCACTAGACCGCCTCGCGCAGAGGGGGTTTAGGCCCGTGATTCCTCCCTACATGCTTAAACTCGACCTCATAAAAAGGGTTCTGGACTTCGACACGTTTAAAGACGCGATCTACAAGATAGACGGCGAAGACCTGTACCTCATCGCGACGGCGGAACACGGCATAGCCGCCTACCTCTATAAGAGGGAGCTTGTGGAAGAGGAGTTGCCTCAGCTCTACGTGGGGTGGTCGCCGTGCTTCCGGAAGGAGGCTGGGGCGGGCAACCGGGATCTGAAGGGCATATTCAGGGTGCACATATTCCACAAGGTGGAGCAGTTCGTCTTCTCTCTGCCGGAGGAGTCGTGGAAGTGGCATGAAGAGATCACTAAAAACACGGAGGAGCTCATAAGGGATCTGGGCCTGCCCTACAGGGTTGTGAACATCTGCGCGCACGACTTGGGGGCGCCGGCCGCCAAGAAGTACGACATAGAGGTGTGGTACCCTGCCCAGGCGATGTACAGAGAGCTGGCCAGTTGCTCCAACGTCACAGATTGGCAGTCCTACAGACTCGGCATAAGAGTGACTAGGAAAGGCATGAAACGGGAATTTGTACATACGCTCAACTGCACCGGTCTCGCGACGACGCGCACCATCACCGCCATCTTAGAGAACTACCAGCGGGAGGACGGCGTTGTGGAGATCCCCCAAGTGTTGAGACCGTATCTTGAACCCATCAAGGCGGCTCCCAAGGACTTTATATATCCGAGGAAGTAGTCGGAGTTTAGATCCATCGTCACCTCTCAGCTAGCCTGGACTCGTCACCTATGCGTTGACGACGATGGGTCATATATATCTTGAGCCCAACGTTTTTTAACCCCCCGGCGTCTTAGACGTGTGCATGCACAAGATGTGGTAACTGGAATTATTGCAGATGCGGTGTTAGATTTTGTGAAAAGAGTCTGTGAATGTGAGAGACTTAAAGAAATACATGCAAAGGATCTGGAGCTTGCAAAAGTCGCGGATGAGGTGACGGCCGCGATCTCGGAGGGCCGCGAGGGCGTGTTCGGTCCCGTTGCGGTGAAGGTACAGAAGAAATTTCTAGGCCGTCGAGAGATCAAGGCGTTGTTGTTTGGCAGAGAGGTTGATGTAGATACTTTATTAAGCGAAGTCTCCAAGGCCAAGTCGCGGGCCGCTTGGATCGCTAACGACTGTTCTGATCACGCACTTATCGAGAGTCTTTATAAATATGAAGACAGATATTTAATAGAAGTCGTACAAAGAAATTTTGAAAAATTTAAATATGTTTGTCTAGGTAGAAATCCAGAGATAGATTTCGGCGACGCCCCGCCTCATGTGGTAGATGGCGTAAAGAAAGGGATTTCGTCGTATCTGAGCCATGGTGTTAGTAGTTAAGCTATCCGGCCGGATATTCGACGACGAGTCGCTAGTTTTGAAATACTCCCAAGTCGTCAAGAGGCGTAGTGAGAAAGTTGGAATAATTGCGGGAGGCGGAGAGGTCGCCCGGAGATACATAACGGTGGCCAAGAGGGGAGGGGCCTCGAACACGTTCCAAGATCTCCTAGGCATCTACGCCAGCCGCCTAAACGCGTTGCTCCTAATTTCACTCCTAGACAACGCATATCCCAGAGTCCCCACCAACATAGAGGAGTTTCTAGAGGCTTGGCGGCGTTACCCAGTGGTGGTCACCGGCGGCTTCCAGCCTGGCCAATCCACAGCCACAGTGGCTGCGTTGGTGGCCGAGGCGGTGGGCTCGCCTATTTTGCTCAACGCGGCGAATATAGACGCAGTTTATAGCGACGACCCCAGGAAAAACCCCGACGCCAAGAGGCTACCTGAGTTGACTTACGACGAGTTTGAGAAAATTCTACGTTCCTCATCTCTACCAGGCGGTTATGAGCTGATGGATTTGTGGAGTCTTTCGATCCTAAGGAGGAACTGCATCACAACCTACGTCTTCGACGGGAGGCGGCCTGAGCTTCTCGAAGCCGTTGCAAAGGGGGAGAACCCCGGTAGCAAGATCACGTGTTGAGGCGGTGTGTGAACCCCGCGGCAGGGAGCCATTTCACAGCTGCCCCCTCGGGCATCTCCAGACTCCCCACCCGTCTAGTAGGTATAATTCTTTTTAAATGCTTTTCTTTCCCTAGGCAATGGATTGCGTATTCTGTAGGATTGTGCGCGGCGAGGCGCCGGCTTGGAAAGTCTACGAAGATGACGAGTTTGTGGTAATCCTCGACAAATACCCGGCGTCATATGGTCATCTGTTGGTTGTCTCTAAGGAGCATTATGTGAATATCTTAGATGCTCCGTTGGAAAAGTCTGTGAAGAGTTTTGAGATAGCCACTAGGCTTGCCAAGGCCTGGCGCGAACTGGGGGCACCTGCGGTCAACGTCGTGACCAACGCTGGCCGTGAGGCTGGACAGATGGTGTTTCACATGCATATCCACGTAATCCCGCGGTGGGGAGGCAGCTTGATTTGGCACGGTAAAGAGGAGTTAAGAGAAGAGGTGGCTAAAGAGGTCGTGGAAAAGCTCCGAAGCGTATTACCTAAATATTTTCACTAACGGCTATTATTAGGTGGGTCTAATATGTCGATGAGGCTTACGGAGACTGAGAGGAGGGTGGCTGAGATGTACGCCCGTGGTCTGAGGCCTAGGGAGATAGCTGAGAGACTCGGAATTTCTATAAACACGGTGTATAAAGCTCTTTCAAAGGCGCGTAAAGCCGCGGAGATTGTCGACATGCCAAGCCTAGAGACCCCCCATCACTACGTCTTCGTCACTTCGGTGTATACATACTCCACAAGTCCCGTGTCCTCCTCCGTGTCTATTGTGGCAGATAGGGCGGCGGTGGTGGTGCAAGACCTTTACGGCGTGGTTTTGAGCAAACTCGACGAGGTGTTATCTCTCCTGAAGAGACAGAACAAAGGCTCTCCAGACGCAGTCCCGGCGACTGCTCGGCAAGACGGCACTCATGTAGAGGAAGACCGCAATGGCCACATGCCGGAGGCGCTGAGACGCAACATCTGGATCTCGTTGCTCAGGAATAAAGTTACCTAGCCAAGATCTTAAGGATAACCCCATTCGCGACGGGTTCGTCCGAGGCCAGTCTTCTGCCAGTTTTTACATCTATTGCGGACACAAACCTCTCCCCAAGTTCTGTATGTATGGCATAAGCCACATCTCTGGCTGTATACGTATGCGGCACCAGCAGTAGGTCGGGGAGCACGTTGCCGTTTTTATCGCTAAGCCTCCTCTCGTCCTCCACTGGGTACACCACCACGTATTTAAGCGCGTCAAACACGGCCAGATTTATGGCCTTGGTTACTCCGGTGCCTCCCCACTTCTTCATGAGCTCAGCTATTTTGTCTAAGACGGCCCTCTGTTGAGGAGTCAATTCGCCAAGGATTTCGAAGCTGGGGTCGCCGGGTTTGTATTTGATAAGTCCCTTGGCGGCGGCGCGGCGGAGAGCCAGCTCCGCCTCGGCGGAGGTGGGCACTATTATGCGGTCTGGATAGGCTTGCCTCAGTCTTCTGTAGCCCTCTTCGCCCTCGGGCAGATCTATCTTATTTGCGGCTATGACAATCGGCTTGCTGTAGGCCCTGGCTAGGTGGCTAAATCTGTAGAGATCCTCCTCGCTCCACTTGCTGGGCGGGCGTTTGGTCAAGTCTGCGTCGGCCAGGGCCTTTTCCACCTGCGCCCGCCCCATGCCGAGCCCAGCCAGCTTCTCCATCAAGACCTCCACCAAGTCCCTCTTGCTGAACTCTACAAATCTGACCACTCTGTCCCAGTCTCTGCGTAGTATAGAGGCTATCCACATGTCGATCTCTCTTTCTAGAAACTGGACGTCGACTGCGGGGTCGTGGGTGCCGGGCTTCACGAGTCTCCCCTCTTCGTCTGTGGAGCCGGAGGCGTCTACCACATGTATCAAGACGGGCGCCCTTCTGAGGTGGTCGAGAAACTGGTTGCCGAGCCCCCTGCCCTGCCAAGCCCCCGGGACCAGCCCCGCCACGTCTATGAGCTCCACCGGGGCGAAGCAGATGCCCTCGACGACGGTGTAGCTTCTGGGGTTGCAGCGGACTTGGGCGCAGGGACATCCATCGATTCTCACGTACCCCACGCCCACGTTGGGGTCTATGGTGGTGAAGGGGGTGGGGGAGATCTTCACGTCTTTTAACGTAGCGGCGGCGAAGAAGGTGGACTTGCCGGCGTTGGGTTTGCCCACAACTCCTATCTGTACTCTGCTCTGGGCTACCACACATATATTTCAGGGCTGTGTTTTTAAAAATGCGGCGCGTTTTAGTGGCGGTACTGCTTGCGGCGGCGTTTGTAATAAATCCGGCGTTAGGCGTAGTTACGGCGGCTCTTTACTTAGCCAGACGCCACGTCGCGGCGTATCTAGCCCTATGGCGTCGGCTACTCGGTTGCGAGCTTTACACGCCGCTAGCCGCATTGACTGGGGTTGTGACCTCCCTTTTGTCGCCATACGCTGGCGTAGCGAAGGCGACACTCATGGCGATGAGTGCCGCCGCCCTCTACCTGGCCCCAGCCGCGCCGCGCGTCTCTCGGGTGGTTTCGTTGTTCTCGATAGGTCTCTCTCTTGACGTTCCGTTGAAGCCTCTTGTGCTTGTCGCAACGGCCGCGGCGGCGTTTGTGGCGTATAAAGCGCCGGCGTGCGGCTATATATGTCAAAGGGCCGGTGCATTGCCCGAGGGAGAAGACCTAGCCTTTATCCCAGCGCTGGGGGTCGTATGCGTGTTTGAGAAGGGGGGTGTAGACCTCTCTTACGCCTGGCTCAAGCTAGGCGGTAGATACATCAAATGCGTCTTCGGCATCTGTCGGGCTGTGGGCAAGGAGGATTTCCTCAGGGCTGTGGGAACCGTAGATAGATATCTGCCTGAGCCCTCAGCCGAGGATTTCAAAGGTCTCATCCACGTCGCGGCGCCTCCCCAAGTCGCGGCCAAGATTGTGGCTAAGTACTTCAACACCGTAGTCGTCGTGGGAGGCGCAGAGGCTACCCGTGCCAGGCTGACGTCGATAACCAAGACGCGCCCCGACGTAGCCGCCTCAGTGTTGGCGTCGGTGTTTAAGCTAACCGGCGAGCAGGCGGCGTTTTTGAAAGATCTCTTAACTCGTGGATCAAAAGAAGAGGCGTTGAGTTGGGCCTTGAGATATCCATGGTTAAGGCCCGCGGTCGAGCTTTGGGAGGACGGAGAGGAGCCTACAGGTCTTGTTAAAAGCGCGCTGCCAGGCGATTTAGGCGTCGCAGACTCTCTGCTATACGCATACTTAAAGAACGCGCCCATCTTAACAGATAGAGGCGACGTGGTCACGGCCGCTAACGACCTAGGGCTGACGGTCTTCTTCATATCCAGTACGCCGAGAGGCAACTTCATAGCGGCGGGACCTGCCCAGTTAGAAACGCCTGAAGGCAAGGTCGAGGTTGGTGCTGGCAGATTTCTCGCCTACCTAGACGGCATGTACTTCTCAGATAATTTTTAAAAAATAATGAATAATAATTTGTGTGCTAAAAAGAGAAGAGATTGAGAAAGCGGTTGAAAAGACGATCCCACAGTATGTAAAAGACGTCGTCGAGCACCCTCCGTTTAGGGTTACGGTGAACACCACGCTTGAGATGCTTGCCGCATATCTCAGGAAGTTTCCGGTAGACGTCGTGCCGGTCTTCAAGTCTGTATTCTCAGAGGAGGTGGTAGGCGTGGTCTATCCCCACACGGCGTTGCTCCTCAAAAGCAAAAAGCTGGAGACCAAGGTGGGCGAGTTTGTCAACCCGCCTTTGATCGTAAAGGAGAGTTGGAAAATTGAAAACGTTATCGAGATCCTAACCAGCGAGGCCAAGTGGGGCGTCTTGGTGGTGGACGAGGAGGGTAAATACGTAGGTGTGGTGACTTTGAGAGGCCTCCTTTCGGCCCTCCTATTGAGAGAGCCCAAGGCTAAGTCAGTCGCCGCGGTGTACACGCCGCTGGACGAGAAAAAGACGAGAGCAGGTTTTGTAAAGGCCATAGAGAGAGTCTCTAAGGTATTCAAGAAGCTTGTGGGCGGCGAGGTGGACGGGTTCGTCGTGCTTAACAGAGAGGGGGGAGTAGCTGGGCTCTTGACCGTGTGGGATTTCATAAAGAAGCGGAGGTGGTATAAAGGCGCCGGCGAGCCGAGGCCGCTGTTTGGCACCCGCGTCGCGAGGGGGGAGAGCAAACACGTCGGAGTGGCTAGGGTGTGGAGGGTTATGTTTAGAGGCGTGGCAACGGCGACGCCAGAGACGTCCATAGACGACGTGGCGAGGTACATGGTGACAAGCGGCATGTACCTGGTCCCTGTGGTGAATAATGAGGGGAAAGTCATAGGCGCGGTGACGGCTTGGGACGTCTTCCATGCCTATCTCTACGGCCCCAAGGAGGGCCGGGAGGATGTGGAGGTTAAGAGAGCCGTAGAGGAGAGAGTTGAGAAACCTACGTTAGAAGCCGTCGTGAGGTTGAGGCCCTCTAAACACGTGACCGGCCTAAGAGCTAGAGACGTCATGACTGTAGATATTCCGGCCGTGAACGTAAGAGACACATTGTCGAGAATACGCAAGATGTTCTTAAAAAACGGCACCACTATCCTTGCGGTAGTAGACGACGAGGGGAAGGTAGTCGGTTTCGTTACCAGACGCGACTTTATAACATACATTGCAGAGAAGTCGCTGGGCTACTGGAAGAGACAAAAGGGGAAGTTGCTGGCGCTGAAGGAACAAACGATGCTGGGCGAGAGAGTCAAAATAATGGTGGAGGAAGGCACGGCGGGGGAGATCATGAAGACTCAATATCCAACCGCTGGGCTTGACGCAACCGTCGAAGAGATTGCGTATAAAATGTTGGCGGCGGGTAGCGATTACGTGGTGGTAGTAGACGAAGCTAACACGCCGATAGGCGTGGTCACAAAGGACGAGCTCCTCAAGGCGTTTAAAGAACGCGGTAGAGACGTGAAGGTAGGCGAGTTAATGACGCCAGCTGGCGTAGCGGCAACAAACCTCTTCAGTAGTCTTGCCTCTGTGATTAAAAAGATTAACGCCTATGAGCTAGACGGCGTAGTGGTTACGGAGGGCAACGAGCTAAAGGGGGTCATCAACGTGGATGACCTCTCGCTGAGGCCGATAGAGGAGAAGTTAAGAGGAGAGAGGCTCGTGTTTTTCACAAAATCTGGCATACGCCGAGTAGCTACGTCGGGGCTTGAAAAACTGAGGTATTCAAAGGTCAGCACACTAATGGCTTATGACGTAATGAGGCCTATAGAATACACTACCACTGCAGATGCAGACGTCAAGAAGGTGGTTGACAAGTTATTCGAACAAGGGGTAGTGCCTGTGTTAGATGAGAAGGGGAGGCTGGTAGGTGTGTTGAACAAGATGGACGTGGTGAAGGAACTCGCCAGGACGTACATCACATACGCCATGCCTGAAAAGGTTGCAGAAGTCGAGAA
>JAJHQT010000012.1 GCA_020833205.1 Pyrobaculum sp. | reverse complement strand
GTGGAATAGGCAGTACATAAACCCAGCAGTGTACTCGATAAGGACGGACTTCGGCAGACTCGCGAAGAGATACGAGACTGTCAGAAACGCAAAGCTGGAAGAGCTGAAGCAGAAGTACCCCTACGCTGGCGGAGACGAGGAGGAGAGGAGGCAGAACGTGACAGACACAAGGGAGTTTAGAAAATTCGCGAGGAGGCTTAGGGAGAGGAGGCGGAAGGAGGGCCGGGTGAGGCAGGTCGCCAGCGAGGTGACGAAAAGCCCAGCCGTAATTATAACGGAGGAGCCTGGCAAAAACCCGCAGGGGGAGATGATCGGCGGTGAAGAGAAGAAGGTGAAGAAAGGAAGGACCTGCGGTTAAACACAGGCCCCACCTGGGCCGAGGCAAAAGGCTCCTCACTTGTGATACACGTGGCAGGCTCCCAGATAGCTATAGAGAACAAGCGGGCGGTGTTTACTGACATCCTCCCCGTCCATAAGGGCGGGGGTTCCCGCCTTTCTGGGCGGTTCATAGGCGCCCTCGTCCGGCCTTCAACGGCCCCTTGGACCGGGTTCATGGAGCTACCCGGGCCAGCACCGCGGGTCATACGCCCACGACAGTGGGGCTATGCATAGAAATACACCTTTAAAAACTTTCATCACCGCCCTAAAGGGCGAGGCTTTCCACTTTTAGTAATACCTATCAAAGCCTTTAACTGCCTTATAAATAGACCCGAATACACTTCATGAAGCTTGATTTCAGAGGCGTCACGGCCATCTACGGCCGGCCGGGGACCGGCAAGACCAGCCTCGCGATGCGCATCGCCCACGAGCGGATCGCCGAGGGGCAGAACGTGCTGTGGGTCTCGGTCTACGAGGACAAGGAGACTTTTTTCAGAAACGCCGCGGCGCTGGGCTACGACCTCTCTAAGGCGGAGTTCTGGGATATGATCTTCGTCAGGCCCGACATCATACTCAACCAGGTGATCTCGGCTACTTCTCAGGGGAGCTACGGCCTCGTCGTGGCTGACTCCATATCGGCGTTGGTGGAGGATCTCCAGAGCAGGGAGTACCTCATAAACGCGGTATACAGAGTCTTCAAGCCGTCTAACATAGACTTCATCGGCATAGCCGAGGAGGAGTCGGCGACGCCTCTGGACTACATAGCCGACAACTTGCTCCGCATGGAGCTGAGGCTTGAAAACGGGATCGCCGAGAGGAGGATGTATGTGGTGAAGGCCAGGGGGAGGCGGGCCGGCTACTACGTCGAGTTCGACATTTTGGAGGGCCGAGGCGTTGTGTTCCTCGACGACCTGCCCCGGCCTGCGGCTAAGGGGCGCTGGGAGAGGCGGGTAGATCCCCTCTACAGCGCGGTGGGGCCCGTGAAAGGCGGGGGTGTTTACCTCTTCGCCGGCCGCGGCTTGACGCCCCTCCTTGCCCGGGCCGCGGCGGAGCTCTCCCGCGAGGGGCTTAAGGTGCTTTACCGCGTCTTCTTCCGCGACGCCTCCGCCGCCTCTACACTTGTGGAGAAGTTCGGGGGCAGAGCCTCGGTGCAGCAGGTGGAGCCCCGGCCCCAGTCACACTTCACGCACATCAAGGGGCTTTACGAGACCTTGGCCGAGACAGATGCAGACGTGTTGATCTCAGAAGGCGTAGACGTGGAGTTCTTGGTATACGGCAGGAAGGCTCTCGACATAAACAGGAGGGAGATTGAGGAGCTCAGAAGGCTTGGCGTCGCCGTTTTTATAAACGTGGACAAAGACTTCGGGCTTAGGCCCTTCGCAGACGTCGTTATAAAAGTGAGGGGAGACAGGGCCGCCGTCTACTCCTCCCAAGGCAGAGCTCTGTGCCGCTACGAGACCGACCCGGCCCCCCGCCTTGTCTGCTAACGCCGTGGACTGCGTCAGGATAGAGGGCAGGGCCTACGTTGCGGTCAGGTTCGCCCGGGTGAGGCTAGGGCGGGAGGGGTGCAGGACCCTGCAGTTTTCCAACGACTACATCATCCTGCCCGGCATGGTGGACATCCACGTCCACTTCCGAGACTGGGGGCTTTCACACAAGGAGACCTTAGCCGGTGGCGCCGCCGCGGCGCTGGCGGGCGGCGTGGTGGCAGTCGGCGACATGCCCAACACGAGGCCCCACATAAAGACGGCGGAGCTCTACCGCAAGAGGCTGGAGGAGGGGGCATCCCTCCCCATCATCTACAGGCTACACATGGGCGTCCCGGAGGACCTCGCCGAGCTCGACGCCGCCAGGCCAGGCTCTGTCAAGGTCTATCCGGAGGACGTGGAGACCTACGGCTGGGGCCACGTGGAGGCGTTGATGCGGAGATGCGCCGCGTTGGGCTGCATCGTGGTTTTCCACTGCGAAGACCCTGCCTACTTCAAGGGCCCGGAGCGACCCCCCGAGGCGGAGCTCCATTGCGTCGAGCGGGTGCGTACCCTAGCCAGCTTAACCGGGGCGAGGGTTCACCTCACCCACGTCACTCTGCCCCAGTCCGTGGAGGCGTCCCGGGGCTGGGCCACGGTGGACGTCACGCCGCACCACTTGCTTCTCGACGTGGAGAACTGCAGAGACCCCGGGCTGTGTCTAGTAAACCCGCGGCTGAGGACGCCCGAGACGCGGAAGGCCCTCCTCGCCGCGCTTGCGGCAGGCCTAGTGGACATATACGCCACAGACCACGCCCCCCACACGCTTGCCGAGAAGCAATCTCCAAATCCTCCCCCCGGCATATGTAGCCTCGACGTGGCGCTCAGTCTCCTCCTCGCCCTTTGGCGGAGAGGCGTGATCTCATTAGCCGACGTGGTTAGGCTTTACTCCCATAGACCAGCCCGCCTGCTTGGGGTAGACCCAGAGGGGACGTTTGTCGTGGTTAAACTTGAGGAATTTACAATACGTGGAGAGGAGTTCGCCGGTACCTGCAAACACACGCCTTTTGAGGGGTTTAGGGCATTCGGCAGAGTTGTAGCCACGGCCACGAAGGGGAGGATGTACCTAAAGGGGGAGGGGGTCTATAGCCTCTAGACTTCGTATTTCTCCGCCAGCTTGAACAAAGTGTTGAGGACGACCTCGTTGGCGCCTTCGTAGATCTCTGTGGCTTTGGCATCTCTATACAACATCTCCACCTTGGAGTCTGTGGAATAGCCGAAGCCTCCCATGATCTGCATGGCAGTCCGCGTTGCGTCTACCGCAAGCCTTGACCCGAGGTATTTGGCAACCTGGGCGTAGAGCGGGAAAAGATCACTGCCCTTATCTCCGTAGTAGGCTGCGGTGTATACAACTCCCCTCACGGCCTCTATATGCGCCTTCACAGAAGCGATGTATTGTTGAATAACTTGGAAGTTTATTATGGCGGTCCCAAATGCGACACGCCTCTTGGCGTAGATCTCGGCCTCCTTTATGGCGCCTTGCGCAATGCCGAGGCCCATGGCGCCTACGCACGTGCGGCCGTTATTTAAGTCGTCAAGCACCACTTTGAACCCGCCATTTACGCCGCCTACCACTGCCTCCTCGCCGACTTCGCAGTCGTGGAACTTGACCTCCGCCGTACCGGTCCCTCTGACGCCCATGACGGTGACGGGGGTGGTCTCTACACACTTCTTCTTCTCCACGAGGAAGAGAGTCACAGTTTTGTGTTTCTCCTCAGGCGGCCCCGTCCTCGCCGCTACGAGGAACGCGTCTGCATAAATACCTGAGGTTATCCACAACTTCGTCCCGTTGATAACCCAAGAGCCGCCTCTACGTTCTGCCCTCGTCTCCAGCGAAAAGGCGTCGGAGCCGCAGCAAGGCTCCGACAAGGCGAAGGCGATAATCTTCTCGCCCCTAGCGGCGGGTTGAAGCCACCTCTCCCTAAGCTCTTGTCCAGCGTAGTGCATAAGGTTATACGCAATCATAGAGCCCTGCACCTCTGCGATTGTGGCTAAGGCGGGGCTGGCCTTGGCGACCTCCTCCACCACGATCACCATACTCCGGAAGTCAAGCCCCGCGCCGCCGTATTCAGGCGGGACGTGAGGAGCCAGAAGACCCAGCTCCCCCATCTCCCGCAACAATTCACGAGGATACCACCCCTGGTCTATACGCCGGGCGTTGGGCTCCACCTTCCTCTCCACGAAGTCCCTTGCCGTTTTCCTCACAAGTTTGTGCACCTCATCAAGTTGCGGATACATAAAAAACAAACCAAGCGGATGTTTATAAGTGGTGAGTACGTCGGGCTTCTGGTAGCAATAGGAGGTGTGTCCCCCAGCCTCGGTCACGGAGTCAGATCTGGGCGTTGACAAGAAAACTCTGCTTGAGACCTTCGGCGGGAGCTACGGCGCCATCTGCGCCTCAGCTGGCGTAGAGCCCCCTACCGGTTGCCTTTCTCAAGTCCTCTCCTCTAGGTAGCCCGGTGGAGAAGATCCACGACGCCCGCCACTTCGGCGTGGACTCCCAACGCGTGGAAGACCCTCCTCAGCTGGGCTTTGCAGGTGGCGCAGGGCCTCACAGCGGCGCCGAACTCCGCTCCTCTATACTTTCCCAATTCTTCACGGCCAGGGAGTACGTGGTGGAGATCACACTATCCGTTAAGCAGACTCTTGATGCGGCTGGCGCTCTTTTTGTTGTCCACGTGTTTTGCGCAACGGCCACGGCGGCGGCCGTGCCCTGCACCTTGAAGAGCCACGTCGCGACTCCTGTGGCTTATCTCGCGGTGAAATCTAGAAGACTAGAGAAAGCGTGAAGTAGGTGAGGTAGGCGGCGACGTAAGCCAGGAGTAGGTTCGCCGCGACGCTGAGCAGAGTAAGCCTAAGCCCAACCGTCTTGTAGATGGAAGAGAGGGTTGCGATACATGCGGAGTACATGGCCGTAAACACCAAGTAGGCAAACACAGCCGGTAGCGGCAGAGAGGGAAGCAACTGCAAGCCGCCGGTGGCTTCGAGGAGGCCCAGCACCACCTCCTTGAAGATCCAGCCACCTATAAGCGGCATCACCAGCTCCCAAGGCATGCCAAGCGGCCCGAAGATAGGTTGCATGGCTTGGCCGGCCAAGGCGAGATAGGAATGGGAGACGTCCTCGGCAACGCCGTGGGGCCCGAAGGCTTGAAGCGGCCATAGGGCGAGCATGACGGCGACAAGAGGCGGCGCCACCTTGTGGAAAAACTCGCGGAACTCAGCCGCCACTTTCAAGGCGTATATGCGGAGGTTTGGGAGGAGTATGGGGGAGGGCGGCACCTCGCCTCCGGCGGCCGCGCCCAGGCCCAGCAAGCGTCTATATATAAGCGAAGCGAGGAGCACCACATGAAAGGCGACTACGTAGGGGAGGAACACGGCGAGCGGTATGAGATACGGCATGTGGGCAAAGGCGGCGGTCGCCACAGCGGCGAAGATGGCGAGCCTCGCGACGCAGGGCACATATGGCAACAGCAGAGCGGTTAGGACGCGGTTTGCCCTCCCCCACAGCACCCTAGCCGCGGCCACAGCGGGCACGTTGCAGGAGGCCCCCACAAAGAGGCAGACGACGCCCCGGGGAGGTATGCCCAGGCGTGTTAGTTGCCTCTCAAGGCTTCTGGAGAGGAGGGCAATCACGCCGCTGTCTTCATACAGCGTGATGAGCGAAAGAGCCACAAAGACGTATACCGATATTGTTAACAAAGTTAATAAGGTCCCCCACAAGGCCTCCGCCACGAAGCGGCCGGCAAGCCCGCCTAGGTTCTCCAGAATCCAGCTGGACACGGCGCCGTCAACTGCGTCCAAGAGCTGTACTATCGACACGGGCAGTTCAGCGCCCCACGGCGTGATGCCCTCGACGACAGCCATGAGGAAAAGCCCCGCGGCGAAGCCCAGCGCCACCAACGTCAGAAGCGCCGGGACGGGGCGAGCCAAGACGGAGGACTTAACCGCCGCGGTAGCGGGAGGCTCCAACTTGATCGGGCGCAGCGTCCCCCTGGGAAGCCCCTCTACCAACAGCTTCACCAGCTTCTCCACGCCGCTTCTCTTGGTGGCTGAGACGTAGACCACAGGCACGCCAAGGGCCTTGGAAAGCTCCTCCTCCGAATAAGGCGGGGTCCAGAGGTCGGCCATGTTGAAAACCACGGCTACCGGCTTGTACTTGCCCGCCACCTCTGCTATTTTTAAGGCGTTTCCAACCGCGTGGGGCGCAGCGACGACCACCACGCCGTCGTAGGAACCCTCCGCTATCTCCTTCATGGCGATCTTCTCGTCTTCGTCGCGGGGGTTTTCGGGGTTTATAACCCCCGGCAGGTCGACGATTTCGATTTTTTCGCCGTCCCGTCTCAGATACGCCTTGTGTATCTCCACAGTGGTGCCGGGGTAGTTCGCGGTCTTTACGTAAAGACCTGTGAGGGCGTAAAACAGAGAGGACTTGCCCACGTTCACCGGGCCCACAATGGCGTAGCGCCTCACACGCTATTAACATTGTGTACTTAAAAATTTTCCAAGTGTTCTTTTAATTTTGTAAAATCTGTTTCGAAATCTATTTCTGATAGATATGTGGATGCAACCTCATCTATTTATCGCATAATGTACACAACATTTAAAACGGTGCAGATTTTTATGGTTATGAACATGAAGAAAGACAGGGTGAACATCGCCGTGGCTAAGGAGGTTGCTGAGGTGCTTGCTAACACAGCCGAGGAGCTGGGCATGACTCAGTATGCCCTTGCCAACCAGATACTTGCCGTGGGGCTGGACCTCATCCGCCAGGGCTACAGCGTAGCCCAGATAAAGGAGATAGCCCAATTCTACAAGGTTATGACGGAGCTAGAAAGCGTACCTGTGCCGGGCAGGATCCTCGACAGGATGATAGTGGAGATGTATAAGGAAAACCCCGACGCCGTGACACGGGCTTGGTGCGACGCCGGCAAGATGCTGGCCGCCTACATCAAGGCTGTGTTTGGAGACCTGGAAAAGGCGGTTGAGCTGGCGCCCTACGTGGCGAGGGTGGTGCCTGCTAGGCGCTTCGAGGTCAAGGCGAAAGACGGCGAGTTCACCATGGACACGATAGGGGTCGGCTACAGCCTAGAAAGCGTCCAGGACACAGCCAAAGCCGTCCAGTGCCTCCTAGAGGAGCTAAACTACGAGGTGGAGGAGGTCATCACGGCGCCCGGCATACTCCGCGTCAAGGCCGTCGAAAAGTAATGGCGTTATCCCTCAGAGCCGTCAAGAGGAACTTCGGCGACTTTATACTCGGACCTATAGACCTAGAGGTGGGGAGGGGGGAGAGGGTGGCCGTCGTGGGGCCCTCAGGATCCGGCAAATCCACGTTGCTCCGCATCGTGGCGGGGCTTGTCGTGCCGGACGAAGGCAGTGTATATATAGACGGACGCGACGTGACGACGCTCGAGCCCTGGCGCCGCGGAGTGGGGCTCGTCTTCCAAAGCCCCGCCCTCTTCCCCTCCCTCACCGTGTTGGAAAACGTGGCGGAGCCGCTCATTTCCCGCGGCGCATCTAGGCAGGAGGCTGTGCGGAGGGCGCGCGAGGTTTTGGAAGTCCTGGGGCTTGGGCACCTAGCCGGGAGGTACCCCGCCCAGCTCAGCAGAGGGCAACAACAAAGGGTGTCCCTCGCCAGGGCGCTTGTGTTGGAGCCTCCCGTTTTGCTTCTCGACGAGCCTCTCACGGCGCTGGACACCCCGCTGAGGGGGGAGGTCCTGCCCTATATCTACGAGGCGTCTAGGGGCCGTACCGTGTTGTACGTCACGCACGACTTCGAGGAGGCGACCTTCGTCGCCAGCCGCGTGGTGGTCCTCATGGACGGCCGGGTGGTGGCCCAAGGAGACGCGGTAGAGCTTTTTGAAAACCCGCCGACGCCCAAGGTGGCCCAGTTCCTCGGCTACACAAACCGGCTGAGGGCAGACTGCGGCTTTTTCTACTTCAGGCCGTGGGACGCGGCGCCTGGCACCACCTACGTCGGCCGCGTCGTCGCCGTGTGGTACAAGGCCGGGAGATACGAGGTTTTGGCGGAGGTGGAGGGGCAACACGTAAGAATCGTCACGCCCAAGCCGCCGCGGTCAGGGTCATTCTCCTTCGACGTGGTCAAGGGGAAGTGCTTCCCTCAGATGGAGTAGGGTCTCGGCTTTATGAGCCGCGACGCGGCGAGTAGCACCAGCACCAAAAGGGCGAGCACCGCCGAGTAGAAATGCCCCATCTCGATCAAGTCCGGCGCTCTTGAGGTGAGGAGTCGGACGGCCTCTGCGGAGAGCGTCGCGGCGCCGCCCGTGGTGAGCATCAACGCCAGCGTCGTCTCAGACAGAGAAGAGGCAAGGGCCACTAGCCAAGTCTGCACGAGGGTTGGGCCGAGGGCTTCGCTTATTATCCGCGTGACGCATTTCAAAGGATCCTGGTACAAGACGCAAGCCTCCCTGGTATCTATTCTTATCTTCTCCCAGGAGGGCTTGACGAGGGAGTAAGCAAGCGGGGCGATAACTACTGAGTGGGCCGCCGTTAGAATAAGCAAGGTGCCGTACAGCGGCTGGGCCATGTGGAAGAAGCCGAGGGCGAAGAGGCTTTTCGAGAGGGAGACCGTAACCACATATGTCAACGCGGGTAGCCGCGAGCCGACGGAGTCCGAAACCAGGAAGGCCAACACCACGAGAAGCACCGCCGCAGACGCCGTCAGCGCCACGGCGAAGCTGTTAAACAGAGGCTGAACCGCGGCGTCAACGCCGCGGGGCTCCAGCAGAGGCGAGAAGATGTAGAAGGCCACAGCGAAGAAATAAAGCGCTGCTCCGAGGGAAAACGCCGTGGGGACGGGCCCCACGGCGGGGGTCCTCGGGGCGGGCTCCGCAGGCGGGGGCGCCGGGATCTTGAGGAGGGGAAGGGCGAGCACAGCCGAGGAGAGTAGGCCCAGCAACACGAGGCTGGCAACGAGGTCCGTAGAGGCGAAGGAGGTGGCGTAGATATAGACGAGTAGCTCAAGGGTGGGGTATCTGCCGCCTAGGAGAAGCGGGGTTGTGAAGCTGAGAAAGCTGAAGATAAACACGGTAAAGAAGGAGTACAAAACCGCGGGACGCAACTCGGCGAAGACGATCCTCAGCCTTGTGGCGGCCCTCCTCACGTATAGATCGGCCGCCTCCAGCAAGTCGGCCGGGATAGACCTGAGGTTAGACTCCACAACCAGCGCCACGTAGGGCCCGTAATACACGGCGTGCGCCACCACGATGCCCCACGGCCCGTACATGAAGTCTCCGTGGAGCCTAATTAACGCATCTACAGTGGAGAGGGCGGGGGCGAAAAACGGCACAAGAGCCACGGGCTTAACCCAGGGAAACCGGACATACGCCGGCACCAGGGCAAGCCCTACCGCCAGAGACAAAGCCGCCGATGCCGCCGCCTGGGCCCAAGTAAACGCGAAAGCCCGAAACACGTAGCTGTCCACCTGCAGGGAGACGCCGTATTTAGCCAGGAGAATGATGTAAGGGGCTGTAAATGTGGAGAGGAAAAAAAGCGGGGGGGTTAAGTACCGCCTCACCCGCCGGCTATTTCCCTCTGCCACCTAAGCCTCCACTCGTCGGCCTTGGACCCTAGCGCCGGGTTGTACACCACGACGCTACGCGGTTGCGGGAGGCCCATGTTGTTTTCTATCTTCGCGTCGGGCCTAACCGGGAGCATGTAGTTGTAGGGATCCACGAGGTCTTGACCCTCCTTGCTCAAGGCGAACTTGACAAACTCCACGGCGAGGTCGCGGTTCTTCGAGTTCCTAAGCACCGCCACCCCCTCTCTGTAGAGAAACGCGCTTGAGGTCGCGGCGCGCATATGCGGCGTGCCGGGGTCTATGGCGTGGCTGAACCACGACAAGGCGACAACCACGTCGCCGCGCTTAAGCGCGTTCCTCGTAGCCGTGAATCCGCTGGGGTAGCCAACCTTGGCGATCTGCCCCGCCAGTTGCTTGAGGTAGCGCCACCCCTCTTCCTCTCCCTTCACAGACATGACCCATGAAAGCACCGCGAGACCCGTCCCCGAGGTGACGGGGTTTGGATACGCGACGAGCCCCTTGTACTCCGGCTTGAGCAAGTCGTCCAACGTCTCGGGCGGCTTCAAGCCGAGTCTCGCCAACGCGGTCTCGTTATACACGATCCCTATGTACGACTTATCCAGCGGGTAGACGCACCCGCGCGGGTCCCAATACTCGTCGGCAGGCACGCCGTCTACCTTTATTCCGGGGCAGTAGAGGACGTCTTTTTCGATCAACACGGTGTAGTAGAACTCCGGAATCCCTATGGCCACGTCCCAAGGCGGGTTGTCCCTGTTGCGGACCAGCTCGTTTACCATCTCCACGGCGCCTCCCAGCGGCACGAAGGTGGCGTTTACGCCGTATTTCTTGCTGAACTCCTGCGCAAGCGCCTTGCCCAAGTCGCTTATGCCCTGGGGCCCGACGATTACAAGCCTCTTCTCAGTGGTCTGCTGGTAGGCCTGCAACGCCAAGACGGCAACAAGCACCGCAGCCACTGCGAAAACCACCGCCAATAAGGTCCTAATAGACATATGAGCAACATGTTATCTCTTTTTAAATGTTAAATAAGCCCGGGTGGAGAGACTTGTGATGACACGGCCGTGACTCGACCTGTGAAGACGTGTTTCTATGCTGAAAAATTAGAACGTCTCCACGAAGTCCGTCGGCTTCGGGATCTCCTCCTTCAGCCCCTTCTTCTTCCTCAGTTGCTTCACGAGGTCCGCCAACAAAGACTCAGGCACGGGCGCCCACCGCGAGAACTGCATCGACCAGAAGATCTTGCCTGCGGCGGCCGCGCGGAGCTCGTCGCTTATGTTAAACGACTCAAGCACCGGGAGCTCAGCCCTCAGATACGCCATGTACTCCTGCTGGGTCATGTCTAGAACCTTCCCCCTGTGTTTGTTCAACACGGAGGTCACCGCGCCGATGTAATCAGGCGCCACCTTGATGTCCAGCTTCATCAAGGGCTCCAGCACCGTCGGCCTCGCGGAGAGCACGGCGGCGAATATGGCGTTTTTAGTGGCGGGCATTATCTGCGCCGGCCCGCGGTGCGCCGGGTCCTCATGCACAACGGCGTCGGTCAGCACCACCTTGACGCCCCTCATGGGCTCCATGGCCAAGGGGCCAGCCTCAGCCGCCCACCTAAAGCCCTGCACGATGTAGTCCCGGATCTCGCGGAGGTACTGGATGCCGGACGACCTGTCTACAATTATGTTGAAGTACCTGTCGTCAATGGCCCAGATGCCCCTCGCCTCGTCGGCGTCCCAGCCGGCCTTCTCCCTAAGGATCTTCGCCCTCTCCCTCGGATCCTGGTCCTCCGTTACCTCCTTCAAGGCGATGAGCTCTATGGTAGTCTCGTCGAGAGGCTCCACGTAGAAGTAGAGGCGGTTGTGCTTATTCGGTGACTTGCCCTCCCACACCTGCGACCTCTCCCTAACCGTCTCCCTGAAGCGGATCAACGGCGGCGACACGGTGAACTCGGTCTTCGTCCTCTCCTTCAACAGCCATGTGGCGATCTCGAGGTGCAGAGTCCCCACGCCTGAGAGGAGGATCTGGCCGGTCTCCTGGTCGATCTTGAGGTCTAGCGTCGGGTCCTCGATGACGAGGTCTTTAAGCGCCTCCACAAGCCTGGCGAGCTCAGCCGGGTTCTTCGGCTCGATAGCGACGGTCACCACGGGCTCGGAGATGTACCTCATCCTTTCAAACGGCGGGATGTCGCCGAATTTCGGATCCGCGAGTGTGTCGCCGGCCCTCGCCTCGTCGACGCCCATCAACGCCACTATGTTGCCGGCCGGCATGTGGGGCACTATTATCCTCGTGGGGCCCATGTAGATGTATGTCTGCAGAACCTTCTTCTTCATCTTCCGCCCGATGATGTATATCTCGTCGCCTTCTCTAATCGTCCCAGAGAAGACGCGGCCCGTGGCGATTAAGCCGGCGTGGGGGTCTTTGTTAACCTTACTCACGGCCACGATGGTGGGTCCGTTGGGGTCAGCCTCAAGAAGCGCCTTGCCGATCTCGCTGTTCAAATCGCCGCGCCAAAGCCGCGGGATTCTATACCTCTGGGCCACGTTAGGCGGCGGCACGTGTTCAATGATCATGGTCAGCAAAGTCTTATACAACGGAAACTCCTCCGCCAACTTATCCACATACCCCTTCTCGTAGGCATCTACAATATTACTAAACTTGAGCCCCGCCTTCTGCGCCATGGGGATGGTGATGCCCCACTTGTGAAGCGCCGAGCCGAGAGCCACCTGGCCCTTCGCCGGGTCCACCTTCCACTTGTCCTTAAACTCCGGCGGGCCGAACATATCAATAAGGGCGTTGAAGTCCTTCACAATGGTGAGAATCCTCTGCTGGATCTCCTGCGGCGAAAGCCTAAGCTCCTTGATGAGGCGGTCGATCTTGTTTATGAAGAGGACAGGCCTCACATACTCCTCAAGAGCCTGCCTCACCACTGTCTCCGTCTGCGTCATGACGCCCTCCACGGAGTCCACCACCACGAGGCCGCCGTCCATGACCCTTAGGGAGCGCGTCACGTGGCCTGTGAAGTCCACGTGGCCCGGCGTGTCGACGAAGTTGATCAGATACGGCTTGCCCCCGTACTCGAAGTACAGCGATATGTTTGCCGCCTTGACAGTCATCTGGCGAAGTTGCTCAATAGGCACGTAGTCCATGGCAAGAGCCTTCCCGGCCACCTTAGGCGACAGAAGCCCAGCCCCCATGAGAAGCGAGTCGCTGGTGGTGGTCTTCCCGTGGTCCACATGCGCCAGAGTACCGGCGTTTCGGATCTGCGCGGGGTTCTTCGCAATCGCCAAAATCTCGTCCAGTTGCTTTTCCACAATCCTAACCGCTGAAGACATGCCCGACGATGAGCATATGTATATTAATTTTTCTCCGCCGCATCCCAATCCACGTACAAGCGAAAATACGCAACGGCTTGATGCGGCACAGCGCCCGCCGGAGACAGCCTAGCCGCAAGCCGTGTCTAGCGGTTCGGCGTATTGCTGGGGGTCCCCGCGCCACGCCACCCTACCCTCCCTAAGCGCAATCAAGGCGCGGCAACACTTCAAGACGTCGCCGTGGTGGGTGGTGACGACGACTATCCTCCCCGTTGCGTAGTCGGTGAGCGTTTTCATGACGCGGCCCCGCCAGTCGCCGTGTAGGTTGGCGAGAGGCTCGTCGAGGAGGAGGAGATCTGCCTCAGACGCCAGCGCCGCCGTGATGACAACCCTCTGCCTCTGCCCCCCGCTGAGGGTCCGCCACCTCCTCTCCGCGAAGTCTTCCACCTCCAGCAGGCGCATATGCCTCCTAGCTGCCTCTTCATCTTTCTTCCCCACGGGCAGAGAAGAGAACCTAGAACGGCCGGCCAACGCCACCTCCAGCGCAGTTGCGTCGGGAGGAACGTAGAGCTCCCCTACGTACGTCCTAACACCCACGCCTACGTACTCCACCGCCCCCCTGTCCGGCTTGAGGAGGCCGGCCAAGATCTTCAAGAGGGTGGTCTTGCCGGATCCGTTCGGCCCCACCACGCACGTGAGACCCTCTCTCAACTCGCCAGAGGCCTCCAGCGTGAAGTCGCCCAGCTTCTTGACAACGTCAAATCTTACGTACATACCTCCACAGAAGCCAGCCCGCCGCCGGTGCCCCCACAAGCGACAACAACACATTGACTGGCAACTCCCGCGGCAAAAGCAACCTAACCGCCAGATCTGCGGCGAGGGCGAGGGCGGCGCCCAGCCCCGCCGTCTCGAGGAATACAAGATCCGCCCGGTGCCGCCCAGTGAGCCAGCGGGCCATGTGCGGCGCGAGGAGGCCTATGAACCCAACTGGGCCTACCGACGCGACAGTGACGCCAACTCCAACCGAGGCGGCTCCCACCACATACATGACGGCCCTCTTGGCGTTGACGCCCAGCCCCGCCGCCGCCTCTTCGCCGTGTATCAACGCCGCCACGTGACGTAGGTTGAAGAACACTGCGACAATTACGGCGAGGGCAACCAAGGCGGCGACGACGCCGGGGACGCTGGCGGGGTATGCGGCGAAGCTTCCCTGAAGCCCCACGTAGATGTAGCCGAGCTCCTCAGGCGGGAGCGCGAGCAACATCAGTTGGAGCAGGGAAAAGGAGGCATAGGAGAGGAGGACCCCCATCATCAACACCACGAGGATCCCAGCCCTGCTGGCCAACAGAAGCAGGGCCATGGTGGCGGCTAAGGCGCCGATCAACGCGCCGAGGTAAAAACCAAGATAAGGCATGCCTAAAAGCCTCCAGAGGAGGTAGGAGCCGAGGGCCGTGAGGATGGCGACGCCGCTGACCCCTAGGACGTAGGGATCCGCGAGGGGGTTCCTCAGCGCCGTCTGGAGCAGGAGACCTGACACACCTAGCAAAACGCCGCCCACCACGGCGCCGAGGGCACGGGGAAGCCTAACCGTTTCGATGATATACAGGTCTACGCCGGCTGGCCCCAGAAGAACCGCGGCGGAAAAAAGCAGTGAGGTTGCCGCGAGGAGCAGAAGCCGCCTCACCGCAGATGCACAAACAGCGTGAAGTTGCCCGGCGGCAACACCTCAGGGTGTATGATCCACATCAGCTCCTCCAGCAACTTCTCCGGGTAGGCGTTGGCCAGCTGGTAGAAGGCGGGGCTGTAGGCGTAGACCCGCCCCAAGATCACCGGCCTGAGCTCCGCCAGGCGGGGCTCCACCTTGACTATGTCTTGGATTGTCGAGACGCCGTAGCTGGACCAGATGAGGATATCGACGTCGTTTCTGTGTCTCAGCACGACTTCTAGGTCCACGCGGCTGTAGTTGGCGTAGGCGTATCTGCCCCCGGCGAGACGGATGAGCTCTCTGGCCTGGGGCCCGGCGGGGTAGAGGATTCCGCCGAATATGGTGAACCACGCCAACCTGGGCCGGTCTAGGTCCGCGGCGAGGGCGGCTAGGCTGTTCCACCTGGCCTCCACCGCGTCGAAGATCCTCACTGCGTCTCTCGTGGCGTTGAAGAAGACGGCGAAGAACTTAATCCACTCGGCCCGCCCCAGCGGCGACGGCTCTTGGAACTCGTTCACCACGACGTAGGGCACGCCCAGTTGCGCCAGTCTGTTGA
>JAJHQT010000099.1 GCA_020833205.1 Pyrobaculum sp. | reverse complement strand
TTCACATCTTCAACCCGCCCCCTGATGTACCTCTCCATTAAATACTCCGCCTCGTTTCTGCTACGCGCCACTATGACAGCCTCGCCGAAGGAATCCAAGCCCGGCCTCCCCGCGCGGCCAGCCATCTGTTTATACTCAAGCACCGGGATCTCCCCCAGCCCCAACACTGGGTCGTACCGCTCGTACTCAGCCACCACGACCCGCCTCGCCGGCAGGTTCACCCCAGCCGCCAACGTCGTCGTGGAGACGACGACCTTAACCACGCCGCGTCTAAACCCCTCCTCCACAAGCCTCCTGACCTCCAGCTCAAGCCCCGCGTTGTGAAAGGCCACCCCCCTAGCCACGAGCTCCGCAAGCTCCCGTCCAATTATCTTGCTGGAAGACGCCCGAAGTACCTCATCCGCGAGCCTCCCCGCCTCGTCCACGTCGATCAGTTTGACGGGGTATGCCGCGACGGCCTTGGCGATGGTCTTGGCGAGACGTACAGTGGAGGACCGGCTGTTAGTAAACACCAACGCCTGGCCCCCCTCCGCCAAGGCGTCAAGCGTCAGGGCCACCTCAGCGTCGCCGCCGGCGCGCACGGCACGCCGCGCCCCGTCGGCGAAGCGGATCTCCCCGCCGAAGTAGACCCCCTCCCGCAGAGGCACAGGCCTCCAGCTAGAGACCACAAGCCCGGCCCCCAGCCACCGCGCCACCTCAGCCGCGTTGCTCACAGTAGCGCTGAGGCCGATGAACTGCGCCCGGAGGCCCAAGTGCCTCACCTTGGCGATGATGGACTCCAGGACGGGCCCCCTCCTGGGGTCGCCCAGGTAGTGGATCTCATCGACGACTATAAGCCCCACCGAGCTGAGCCAGCTCGGCCTGTGCCTAAGGAGGCTGTCCAGCTTCTCGTAGGTGACCACCACCACGTCGTACTCGTGGAGCCTTCTGTCCTCCGACTCGTAGTCGCCCGTGGAGATGCCCACCTTGGCAAGGCCCCCGTAGTAGGAGAAGTGGAGGAGCTTCTCATGGGCCAAGGCCTTGAGAGGCACTGCGTAGAGCGCCATGCCGCCCTCCAACGCCGTCTTCACCGCCGCCACCTCGGCCAGCAGAGACTTGCCTGAGGCCGTCGCCGTGCAGATAAGCAAGCTTCGGCCGTCGAAAATGCCGGCCTTTACCGCCTCCACCTGCGGCGGGAAAAGCCGCGTGATGCCCCGCCTCCGGAGAACTGCCGCGAGCCTTGCATCGATGGGAAGCTCATCCACCTCCACAGCTGATGCGGTGCACCAAAATAAAAACTAGACGACCCGCTTAATGTAGCCGGGCCTTGGGGTGTACGCCTCGCCGTTGCGGATGAGCAAGTCCACAATCCGCTGGACCTCGGCGGCGGGGATCCCCAGCTTCTCGGCCTCGGCCTTCAACACGTCGATCTTCACAGGGCCCTTCTCCGCCTCCTCCAGTCTCTTGAGGAGCTCCACCACCTTTATATACGCCTCCCTCCGCGAAGCCGGCACGCCGGTCATCACGGCGTCTATGTCTATCGCGCCGGACTCCACGTCTATGCCCACAGACTTAAGGAAGGCTAGGTACAGCCTTATGGCCCTCTCGGCGTCTTCGCCGGTGGCTATCGGAGACAGCCTCATCTTAGCCTCGGCGATTGTGAGACGGATGAGGGCCTCCAGCTGACGCGCCGTGATGGCTATGGCTGTGCCGGGGCCTTGGTACTTCCGCCGCATCTCCAGATAAAACCTCCTAATCCTCTCCTTAGCCTCCTCGCTGAGGACCGGCCTAATGTACCTCCTCGCGTAGATTATGTACTTCCGCAGGAAGTCGGGCCTCAACACGTCTCTAAAAGACTCAGGAGTCTTACCCGAGTGCAGATCAAGAATGTGGCCGGCCACAGCGGCGTCGAAATCCTCCCGAGGCTCGTCCCTAATCACGAAGATGAGGTCGAAGCGGCTGAGCAGAGACACCGGCAGGTCGATGTTCTCCGCCACGGTGCGGTTAGGCAGGTAGCGGCCGAAGGCCGGGTTAGCCGCCGCCAACACGGCCGCCCTCGCGTTAAGCGTCGCCACGATGCCCGCCTTGCTTATGGAGACGGTGTTCTGCTCCATGGCCTCGTGAAGCGCCACCCTGTCCTTCACATCCATTTTGTCAATCTCGTCGATAACGGCGACGCCCTTGTCCGCCAGCACCAAGGCGCCGGCCTCCAGATAGAACTCGCCTGTGAGCTTGTCTCTAACCACTGCGGCGGTGAGGCCGGCGGCCGAGGAGCCCTTCCCGGTGGTGTAGACAGCCCTAGGCGCAACCTTAGCCACGAACTTAAGCAACTGGCTCTTCGCCGTGCCGGGGTCGCCAATGAGGAGGATGTTTATGTCGCCTCTCACCCTGACGCCGTCGGGATACACCATTTCGTTTCCGCCGAAGAGGAGACAGGCGACTGCCTCCTTTATCTCCTCGTAGCCGTAGATAGACGGCGCTATAGACCGCACGATGAGCTCCCTCACGTCCGGCCGCCGCGACACCTCCAAGATCTTCTGCTCATCCTCCTTAGTGATGTCCTCCACAAGCTCCTTGTTCGTAGTCTCCACATGCACGCCCTCTATGTAGGAGGTGACTATGGGAGGCCGCCCCTTCTTAAGCTCGCTGAGAGTCAAATCCACGATGCCGGTGAGAGACACTATGTCGCCCGGCTTCACCGTGTCCACCAAGTCGTCTAGAAGAACCACCTCCACGCTCCTAGGCAGCTGGCCAGGCGGGAGGTCCTCAGGCCTCTCCTGCACGATGACCTTCTGCCAGTCGATGTATTGACTCTGCTCAGTCACCAAGGTGAAGCTCTTCGAAGCGCCGCAACGGGGGCACTTCGCCGGCGGCTCCACGTGCCGCTCCAGCTCCTGCACCAGCTCAATCTCATAGCCACACTGCGTACAGCGGTAAAGCGCCCTGTAGAGGAAGTGCTTAGGCGGCGTCTGCCTCGTCACAATGCCCTCAATCCTAATAAGCCTCCCGATGTACTCAGACCTAAGCTTCCTAAGCGGAACCACAAGAGGAGACCCCCTCACGCGGAAGTGGAACCGCCGAAGCGCCCTCGCCGTCTCCGGGTCCTTCTCCTCCACCACCTCCTGCACCACCCTACCCGCCTCCGGAAGAACCAACTTAGGCCTCTCTACAAAGAGGTCCGCGAGGCTCTTGTCGAACAGGAGGATGTCGTGAAAATCAACCTCCAGAGACCTCCTCCTCTGGATAATTATATTAATCACCTCGTCAGACACCTTCTCGTTACTCAAAATAAACTCCCGCACCCTATCCCTCACCAAATCAAGCCCAACCTCCAAAGACACACCACATACACAACCACCACTTAAAAA